>DBOA01000125.1 GCA_002299195.1 Sphingomonadales bacterium UBA658 | reverse complement strand
GGGCTCGATTTTTACTACGATCACAGCGACCGTGCGCAGCAAGGCCTGACCTTTCGCGAACATATTGCAGCGTCACGGGACACTGGACTTCCCATCATCATTCACACACGTGATGCAGAGGCGGAAACGGCCGAGATATTGCGCGACGAAATGTCCAAGGGTGCATTCACCGGTGTCATTCATTGCTTCACCGCGAGCGCAGAATTCGCGCGGACGGCATTGGACCTTGGCCTGTATATTTCGCTGTCGGGTATCGTAACGTTCAAAAATGCCCATGATCTTCAGTCGGTCGCCAAATGGCTGCCTGCGGACCGATTGCTCGTGGAAACCGATGCACCGTTTCTGGCGCCAATTCCGCATCGTGGAAAGACCGGCGAGCCCGCATTTGTCTCGGATACCGCGCGTTACGTGGCGCAGTTGCGCGGTGTTGATGCGGACATTCTGGCTAAAGAGACTTCAGACAATTTCTACAGTCTCTTTTCCAAGGCCGTACGATGAACATCATGGAAGACGGCCCATCGCTTATTTGGGGCGTCGTTTGCATATTGTTGTTATTGAGCTCGCTTGCGGCGCGGCGTTTGCCGCTGGGATATGTCGCCAAAGCGTCATTGGCTTGGATAGCGATATTCGCAGCGTTGTTCGCAATATTCAGCTTCCGGTTTGAATTTAAGGCCGTCTGGGAGCGCGTAAAGGCCGACATTTCCGGCACCGCTGGCCAGAGCGTGAGCGGCACCGAAATCACTATCAGGCGGCAGGATGACGGCCATTATTGGCTTCAGGTCGACGTGAATGGGAAGCCGGTGCGGTTCATGATCGATAGCGGTGCGACGACCACAGCGGTAAACGGCAACACGGCGCGCGAAACGGGCATAGATGTGGATACAGATGGATATCCGGTATTCCTTAGTACAGCCAATGGGCGCGTCACGGCGCAGCGCGGTATCATTCAATCGTTGAAGATTGGAACGCACGAAATCGGGCAGCACAATGTTGTGGTGTCGGAAAGTTTCGGCGACACGAACGTTCTGGGCATGAACTTCCTCGACAGCATGCAAAGCTGGAAGGTTGAGGCAAATGTCATGAGGTTAAAGCAATGATAATGGGTCGATTCGACATGTTTCAACCGACATTATTCAATTTTACTTAACATAATATATATTATCGAACTTATTTATGGCTGGACCGATGCAGGCTGATATTACCCCTCTCACTGATATCATGGCGCGTTTGCGCGATCCGCAGACCGGATGCCCGTGGGATCTAGAGCAAGATTTCTCGACCATTGCGCCATATACGATCGAAGAAGCCTATGAAGTTGCTGACGCGATTGAGAACAATGATCTCGACGCGCTAAAAGACGAATTGGGCGATCTGCTCCTCCAAGTCGTATTCCACAGCCAGATGGCATCTGAACTCGGCCAGTTCGACTTTAACGACGTCGTCCGCAGCATTTGCGATAAAATGGTCCGCCGTCATCCGCATGTATTCGGCGAACAAGGCGCACCAGCGAAAAGCATTCCCGACAATTGGGAAACGATCAAAGCTAGCGAACGCGAGGCGGGATCGGACAACAGCGCCTTAGCGGGCGTGGCCCGCGCCCTCCCCGCATTGTTACGCGCGCAAAAAATTCAGAAGCGCGCCGCCCGAACCGGCTTTGATTGGCCCGACCAATCCGGTGCGCGTGATAAAATCATTGAGGAATTAGAGGAAGTTGCAACAGCAACCTCGGCGGACCATGTTGCCGAAGAGATTGGTGATTTGTTATTCGCTGTTGTCAACTTCGCCCGGTTTCATGACGTCGACGCCGAAACCGTGCTCAAATCCGCGAATGCAAAGTTCGAACGCCGCTTTCGCGATATGGAAGTTTCCGCTGGCGCGCGGTTCACAGCGTTATCGCTCGACGAAAAAGAAGATCTTTGGCAACAGGCGAAGGCCAAGGAAGCGAAATAATCAGTCTTCTATATGGGCGAACTGCTTATCGAACTGGCCCCATAATTGGCGGCTGAGCGAGGCTTCGACGGTTACGAGGTCCTCGTCCACAATCTGGCTGTTGATCGTTCCCCGCGCGTGGAGCCATGCGAGCGCAGCGCCATCGCTGGCCTTCAATCGAACAGACCGCACAAGATTGCCCTTGGCAATCAGCGCGGACAGATGAGTCTTAAAGGCATCAACGCCCTCACCCGTCTGCGCTGAGATCATCAGCACATCATCGTTACGCTGAACAAGCGCCGACATATCCTCACGTTTTTCGGCATCGAGCAGGTCAATCTTGTTCCAGACCTCCAACATCCGCGGTTGGTTTGCGGCATCTTCATCGTCCAAAACGCCTAAATCGCGCAGGATTTGCAGAACATCGTCACGTTGCGCATCGGTTTCGCTGTGCGAAATATCGCGCACATGCACAATGATATCGGCCGAGATCACCTCTTCGAGCGTGGCGCGGAACGCGGCAACCAATTGCGTGGGCAGGTCGGAAACAAAACCCACCGTGTCCGACAAAATCGCCTTTTCCACCCCGGGCAAGGAAATTTCGCGCATGGTGGGGTCCAACGTCGCAAAAAGCATATCCTCGGCCAACACAGTCGCGCGGGTCAGGCTGTTGAACAGGGTCGACTTGCCGGCGTTGGTATAGCCAACCAAAGCGATCACTGGCCATGGCGCCCTTTTGCGGCGCGCACGGTGCAACGAACGCGTCCGTTTAACTTCCTCAAGCTCGCGGCGCAAACGGGCCATCCGGTCGCGGATCATCCGGCGGTCGGCCTCAATCTGTGTTTCACCTGGGCCACCCAAGAAACCAAAGCCGCCGCGCTGCCGTTCCAAGTGGGTCCAGCTGCGCACCAAACGACCGGCCTGATAATCCAAATGGGCCAGTTCGACTTGCAACCGTCCTTCGGCGGTTGCCGCACGCTCGCCAAAAATTTCGAGGATGAGCCCGGTACGGTCAATGGTTTTCAACCCGGTGCGTTCTTCGAGATTGCGCTGCTGAATGGCGGTCAAAGACGCATCGACGATCAACAGGTCGATTTCTGAGTCCCGCCCTATCTGGGCAATTTCATCCACCTGCCCGCCGCCAAGCAGGGTAACCGCGCGCGGCGAACGGACGCGGAAATGCTTTTTCTGGACAACATTCAGGCCAATGGCCAATGCAAGGCCCTCAGCCTCGGCAAGTCGCGCCTCTGGCAATACCGAAGCCCGTCCGGGCAATTCGGGGTAAATGACCAAAGCACGCGCACCGCGCGCAAATTCGTCGGTTTCGCTACGTTCAAAAACGCTCAAATATCATCCTCATCCACGCCCTGATTATATTCGGCGAGATTTACAGGATGTGCTGGCTGAATGGTCGATATAGCATGCTTATAGACGAGCTGCGTCGTGCCATCGCGTTCCAGCAGAACCGAAAACAGGTCATAGGCCGCAATACCGCCCTGGAGCATTACACCGTTGACGAGGAATGTCGTGACCGGTTCATTCTTGTCGCACATCGCATGCAAGAACACATCCTGCAGCATGCCCACACGGTGGCTGGTCCGGCTCATCATGTCATCAAACACCGACCGATCGGGCGAGACAGATGGCATAATTGTGGAAATGCTGTGCTTATAGACCAGCTGGGACATGCCATCACGGCGCAATAGCACGGAGAAGTTGTCAAACCAGGTGACGACGCCTTGAAGCTTTACACCTTTGACCAAAAACATGGTCACCGGTGTTTTTGATTTTCTCAGCGAGTTCAAAAACAGATCTTGCAGTCCGTTATTCTTTTCAGTCATTATTATTATCCGATTATATTTTTGTTGTGCTCGGCTTAACGGGAGACCCTAAAAGGGAGTGAGCCGAGACAAAAGCGCGTATACACGAGGACTGCAGACGGCGCAATTGGGCTTATGCGTCGCTATCTTCTTCAAGCTCCAGACCGTTTTTCCGCACGGAAATACCAAGCAGCTTGAGCTTACGATGCAGTGCAGAACGCTCCATCCCGACAAAGGCCGCCGTCTTGGAAATATTGCCTGAAAAGCGCTTAATCTGCACGCGCAGATACTCGCGTTCAAACGCCTCACGCGCCTCACGCAAGGGCGCGCCCATCAGCGACGTGACATTATGCTGCGTGCCTTCATAGCTGTTGATGATTTCTAAGGGCAGCATGTCGGCGTCAATCGTATGGACCCTGTTTGCGGGCGCCAAGATGATCGTCCGCTCAATGATATTGCGCAACTGGCGGACATTTCCCGGCCATTCACACGCCTGAAGCGCGGCCATGGCGTCATCCGAAAAATAGGGCAGCGGAATGCGATGTTCCGAGGCAAAGCGCGCCGCATAATGATTGGCGAGGTCAGGAATATCCTCCCGACGCCCAGACAATGGTGGGATTTCAACTGGCACAACATTCAAGCGATAGAAAAGATCCTCGCGGAAGCGCCCCTCCGCAATCTCAATCGCCAAATCACGCCCAGTGGCCGAGACAAAGCGGACATCAACCCTAATTTGCCGGTCGCCCCCTACCCGCACAAAGCTTTGGTCGGTTAAAACACGCAAAATCTTGCCCTGCGTGGTCCACGGCATGTCGGCAACTTCGTCGAGAAACAACGTGCCGCCATGCGCTTTTTCCAACATGCCAGCCTGCACAAGCCGGCCATCTTTTTCGATACCAAACAGCTCTTCATCAAAGCGTTCGGGGGATAGACGGGCGGCACTCACCGAGACGAAGGCCGAGTCTGAACGCGGGCTCCAGCTGTGGAGTAAACGGGCAGCAACCTCTTTCCCAACACCAGCGGGGCCAGTGATCAACATCCGGCTGCCTGTGCCAGCAACTTTCTTAAGTGTGGCGCGCACCGCGTTGATCGCGGCGGATGATCCGGTAAGCTCTTCCGAATGCCCTACCCGCGCCTTTAGCGCCGCGTTTTCAGCGCGAAGGCGTTCTGTCTCGGTCGCTTTCGACACCAAATGCAAAAGCTTGCTGGCTTCAAATGGCTTTTCGATAAAGTCCGCCGCACCATGGCCAATGGCGGCAACGGCGGTGTCAATATTGCCATGCCCGGAAAAGACGATGACGGGTATCTGCGGATCGCGTAACTTGATAGCGCGCAGCAGCTCAATGCCGTCCATGGACGACCCGCGCAGCCATACGTCCAGAAGAATAAGCGACGGCAACCGCTCGTCCAGTGCGGCCAAGGCCTCATCGGCCGACGCGGCGGTCCTCGTGCCATATCCTTCATCGTCAAGGACGCCGGAGACCAAGTCCCGAATGTCTTGCTCGTCGTCTACAATCAGTATGTCGAGTGCCATATTAGCCCATGTCCTCATCTGAATTGACTGCTGGCGGGGCTGCGTTCAACTTGCCTACCCGCAATGCTACGATTTCCGGATTGAACTTCAACGTCACAACCGCGCCCTCTGGTTGGTTGTCTGACAGAAAAATCTCTCCAAAATGTTCTTCAATAATTTTCTTAACGATCGCGAGGCCAAGCCCCGAACCCGTTGCCCGGTTGGTGATATAGGGTTCCATAATCCGCTTGCGATCCGGCGGTAGGCCAATGCCATTGTCCGATATGCGGATGATCAACCCATCGCCTTCGACGACCAAATCGACGACTATCGCGCCATCGACTTCGACCGTTTTCTTTTTCTCTTCAATCGATTCAACGGCATTTTTCAGAATGTTCGTGATCGCTTGCCCCAATTGCCGCCGGTCGGAGATCAATGTCGGGAACGAGCCATCCTGATTATAACGGAAGCTGATGTCGGGATGTGCAACTTCAAACATGAACACAGCATGCCCCACAATGTCGTGAACATTTTCCGAACGGAACAAAGGTTTTGGCATGCGCGCAAAGGATGAGAATTCATCGACGATGTTTCGCAAATCGCCGACTTGGCGCACGATGGTGCTGGTCAGCTGCGCGAATATCGCTTCATCTTGGGCAATATGCTTGCCGAAACGACGCTGAAGACGCTCTGCCGCCAATTGGATCGGCGTTAGCGGGTTTTTGATTTCATGCGCGATCCGGCGTGCCACATCGGACCATGCCGCGCGGCGTTGATCGGCAAGCTGCTGGCTGATGTCCTCAAAGGTGACCACACTGCCCTGCTCGCGTGGAGACACGGTAACGGCGACCGTCAGCGGCTCTGGCCCATCGCCAAGCTGCACAACGCCCCGTGGGCTTTCGCTGGCCAAAGCAGCGAGTGCCGGCGCAACCACTTCAAACTTTTGACCCACAATAGTATCGGATTCATGCTTCAGCAGTTTTTCCGCGGTGGAATTCGCCAGCTGGACCACGCCATTCCCATCCACCGAAACCACACCTGCCGACACCGATTCCAGCACCGCCTCGATAAACAAACGCCGCTCACCCAACTGATGGTTGGTGGCCAGCAATGCGCCCGTTTGCTGCTGTAGTCGCTCGGTCATGCGGTTGAACGATTGCGACAGGAAACCAACTTCATCATCGCGGAATTGATCTTCGATGACCCGCGCCGATAGGTCGCCGTCCGCAATCCGTTGTGCGGCATCCACCAGATTGTTGACCGGCCTTACCAACCGGTCCGCGACGCGCAGCGCAATCCAAAGCGTGATGCCAATGATCATCAGCGACACAAAATAAAGCGCGAGGTTGAATTGGATTTGCAACGCCCGCGACCGCGCGACCATTTTATCGTAGTCTTGCAAAACGGACTGGGCGCGTGAACCCAAAGCAAATGAAGGCACTGTTTCCGCACGTCTTACGTATAGATAGGTTCGCGGATTGTCATACAGGACCACAACAGCATCGATATTATTGGGGCTGACCGTAACGACAAAATTTTCGCCGGATTCCAGTTTGCGCAGCGCTTCATCGCTGATCCAGTCACCACGCTCTTTTTCGGCGAGCACAGCTTCCGTATTTTGCTGTCCGCTTGGTCCGACCGTTACAATTGCGGACTCGCTCAACTTGCGGTTCAAGACCTGTTGGGGATAGGCAATCTCTAAAAATTCCGCGCTATCGATTTTTACCTGCGATAAAATGTACCGAATGTCCCCCGCCATTGTGACCGTTTCAGCCCCGACATCGCGCACCTTTTCATCATAATATCCCTTGGCCAGCTCGCCTGCATTTTCGAGCATGCCGCGTGCCGAACCCGAGAACCAGAATTGCACGCCGCTTTGGAAGAGCAATGAGGCAAAGATAACCAAAAGCACCGTCGGAACGGCCGTAATCGCCGAAAATATCGCCACTAGACGGACGTGCAGCAATTGCTTGCTGCCAATGTTGCTATTCTCCGCCCGCTTGAGCGCCACACGCCGCCCGAAGAGAACAAGCAGCAATGTCGCTGGCAAAAGGTTACTGATCAACATAGTTGCAGAGGCAGCCGGTCCCAAGGGCTCCGATTGCGGCCCTTGGTCGATAAGCAATATCGCGGTCACAACGCCCGCAACGACAACCATCAGCGCACTGGCGATTTCCAGAAATTTGATCGATTGGCTGTTGCCCAGCAGATCGGCAAGCCATTCAAAAAGACGACCGACGGCGGACGGTGAATCTGTTTCCTCCGCTAATCCGATTGTTGCCATAAAGACACTGTGGCACCCATTGCGTTACCTGAAAAGCACAAAATTGCCCTTTAAACGCTATGTATCTTGGCTAAACACCGTTCTAACGTCCCCCGGCGGGACCAATGCCGTAATCGGTCAGTTTTTTGCGCAGCGTGTTGCGGTTGATACCAAGCAAAGCTGCGGCTTTAAGCTGGTTGCCCTTCACTTGTTTCATTACATGCTGCAGCAACGGAATCTCGAACTGGGCCAAGGCGCGTGGATATAGCTTTTCGCGCAAATGCCCGCGCTGCTTTTGATCTCGCAGGAATTGCGCAACCGCCGCTTCGAAACTCGCGCCTTGAATGTGCGGGTCAGCATCATGAGCAGGTTCGACAAACTGTTGGATCGTGCTGTCTGTGATCGTATCTTCGCGGCACAACAATGCCAGGCGATAAATAAGGTTCTTCAACTCGCGGATATTTCCGCGCCAGGGCATGGCCATCAATTGACCGACAGCCCCATCGTCGATTTTGCGCAAAGGAAGACCGTCCTTTGCTGCCATCATCAGGAAATGTTGGGCAAGCAGGCCGATGTCTTCCGTGCGGTCGCGCAGCGGTGGCATCTCGATGGGCACGACGTTCAGGCGGTAAAACAGATCCTCCCGAAACCCGCCCTTTTCAATCAAAGCGGCCAAATTCTGGTTGGTCGCCGCGACGATGCGGACATCAAGACGAATGCTCGCTTTCCCGCCAATGCGGCTAATGACACCGCTTTGCAGCGCGCGCAAAAGCCTGGTCTGTGCGTGCATCGGCATGTCGCCAATTTCGTCGAGGAATAATGTGCCGCCCTGGGCCTGTTCAAACCGGCCAATGGATTGGCCCACGGCTCCCGTAAACGCGCCCTTTTCGTGGCCGAACAGCTCCGCCTCAATCAACTCGCTCGGGATCGCCGCCATGTTGACTGCCACAAATGGCCCAGTCTTGCGGCGCCCCAAATTGTGGATCGCTTCGGCCACCAGCTCCTTGCCCGTTCCGCTTTCACCCGAAATCAGAACCGATAGGTCATTCCGCAACAGACGCGCCACCATGCGGTACACATCCTGCATCGCGGCACTGCGTCCAATCATCGGCAGATTGGCTTCGCTTAAGGCCTCAAACGGGTCAGAGGTGGTCGAGCGGCGCTTTTCGATCCCTTGCTTCACCGCCAAGACAAGGTCGTTGAGGTCAAACGGCTTTGGGAAATATTCAAACGCATCAATCTCGCTGGCACGCACGGCTGTTTCCAACGTGTTTTGCGCCGACATGATGATGACGGGCATATCGGGCGTACGCGCCAATATCTCTTTCAGCGTCGACAGTCCGTCGCTGTCTTTCAACACCACGTCGGTCAGCATCAGGTCGAAATGGCCATTGGCAAGGGCCGCATCGCGCGCCGCCACGCTATCGCAAATTTGCGTTTCGATATTCTCCGCCTCAAGCGCCGCGCATACGACGAGCCCGATGGACGCGTCATCTTCGACAATAAGAACCTTAGCTGGCTTCATTCGCTTGCCTTCCCTGAAGCTACCGGAAGCAAAAGCCGGAATGTGGTTTGCCCAAGGGCATAATCGCGTTCGAACAGCACCCTGCTGTTCATCTGCTGCACAAGCTTGCGGACGATGGCGAGGCCAAGCCCCTGCCCGTCACGTTTTGTCGTTACGAACGGCGAAAACAGTTCATCGACAATATGCTCCGGTACCCCAGCGCCATTGTCGGATATCGCGATTTCCACGGGCAATTTAATGGCGCGCCGGTCAATGTCCGTATCGCGCAGCGCGCCACTCATCACATAGCGCGTCGAAATACCAACCACACCGTCAAGACGCCCGTGCAGCGCGTCGATCGCGTTTTGCAGGAGGTTGATGAGCACCTGAACCATCCCGTCGGCATCGATATACACATCGGGCAGCGATGGGTCATAATTGATAGATATTTCGGGCATGGCGCGGTTGGCTGCCCGTAGGGAACGAATGGCGCGCTCAATCAACAAATGGATATTCGCCGGCGCCAATTCGGGCCGTTCCGACCGCCCAAGCTTTTGCATTTGGTCCAGTAAGCGGGCGATGCGGTCAACTTCGTTGACAATAAGCTCGGTCAACGCCCGACTTTTTTCATCGACCTGACGCGCCAGCAATTGTGCCGCGCCCTTTATGCCCGCCAAAGGGTTTTTGATTTCATGCCCCAATATCGCAGGCGCGCCCATGGCTTGTTGCTGCCCGGAGTCGCGTTGGTCACCAATATGTTCGCGGCCACCATTGCGCGGGGAGATGACCGCTATGCGCCAATCGGGTTCTTTGGCCACGGCGGATATGTTGATATCAACCATGATCGCGCCATAGGGCGTTTTAAGCTCCATATCCTGCGCGGAAATGTCGCCCTCACGCGACAGCAAAGCCGCGTTCATCCGTTCACTTTCGAAGATCAGCGCTTCGTCGATACGGTGCCCCTCAAGCCGCCTGCGGCTTCGGCCAAAAAAGGCTTCGCTCGCATCGTTCGCATAAGTGATGAGGTGATCAGGCGAGATTAAAAGCACCGGCACCGCAATACTCGCCAGCATTTGGCTATATTCGGGGCGATGCGTGACCTGCGACATCTATCAGGCGGCCGACCGCGTCAGGAACGGTTCGTAAAAGCGTGTCAGCTCGTCAATGACGACATCTGGATCATCAATGCGGTTCACGAAATTGCGGAACTCGGCGGAACCATTTAGCCCCTTGGTATACCAACCAATATGCTTGCGCGCGATGCGAAGGCCAACTTCGCCGCCATAATGATCAAGCATGGCGCGATAATGGTCCATGATCAGGTGGAACTGGGCATCAATGTCCGGATCGGCAATGGTCTGTCCTGTGCGGAACCAGTGCATCATCTGACCCAAGAGCCACGGCTTTCCATAAGCGCCACGCCCCACCATCACGCCATCAGCACCACTTTGTTCCAACGCATTGCGCGCGTCTTCGATGGTGCAGATATCGCCATTGACGATGACCGGAAGCGATACCGCGTCTTTCACCTTGCGCACAAATGCCCAGTCAGCCGAACCTTTGTACATCTGGTTGCGGGTGCGGCCGTGGACGGTGATCATCTTGGCGCCAAGGTCTTCGGCGATACGGGCAAGTTCCGGCGCGTTCAGGCTGCCATGGTCCCAGCCCATCCGCATCTTGACGGTCACCGGCACGGACACGGCCTTCACCGTCGCCTCGATCAGGCTGGCCGCCAGCGGCAGGTCGCGCATCAATGCAGAGCCTGCATCGCCGTTCACCACCTTTTTAACGGGGCAGCCCATGTTGATATCGATAATCGCCGCGCCGCGGTCTTCGTTCAGCTTCGCCGCCTCACCCATTTCATATGGTGCACAGCCAGCCAACTGCATCGACACGGGCTCTTCAATCGCGTCCCACTCGCATTTTTGGATGCTCTGGCGCGTTTCGCGGATCATCGCTTGGCTCGCAATCATCTCGGTCACGTTCAAGCCAGAGCCAAATTGCCTGACGATTTTGCGAAATGGCATATCGGTGACGCCCGTCATCGGCGCCAGAATGACGGGACAATTGATTTCAATATTGCCGATTTGGATAGGTTTCAGCTGCATTTTCAAAACTTGCCTAAAATTTAGGCAGGCCGTTACCCGCTTTCGGCTTGGCGGGCAAGTGTGCTGTCGCTAGAGCGCGGATATGGTATCTCAACCAATCACCATTGCGCTCATTGTTGCCGCTGGCTCGGGAAGTCGCGTGGGCGGAGATATCCCCAAACAATTTCGTCCGGTACGCGGCAAACCCATGCTGCGGCACAGCTATGAAGCACTGTCCGCACATCCATCGATTTCCAAGGTGTATGTGGCCATTGGCGCGGGCCAAGAGGCGGGCGCTTCGGCAGGACTGCGCGGTCTACCCGATGCGATCTTTGTTCTGGGCGGCGCCACTCGTCGGGAAAGCGTGCATTTGGGTTTGAAGGCGATTGCAACGGATGGTGGTGCAGACCGAATTTTAATCCATGACGCCGCGCGGCCATTTCTGCCCGGCACGGTCATTGATGATTTAATCAAAGCACTCGACGAAGCCCCCGGGGCTGTCCCAGCCCTGCCCGTTGTCGATAGCCTTTCCAGAGGCGATCAAAATCTGTCCGAAACCGTCGACCGCGAACAGTTGTGGCGTATCCAAACACCGCAGGCCTTCGCCTTCGCCGATATTTTGGCCGCGCACGAAATTTGGGCCGGCGACGAGCCCACCGATGACGCCTGCATGCTGATGGCCAGTGGCGGACAGGTTCGCATCGTTCCGGGATCAGAAGCGCTCAACAAATTCACCTTTTCAACCGATTTTGCAGGATCGACTATGCCGTCATTTCGAAGTGGCAATGGATTTGACGTGCATCGCCTTGTGCCCGATGCCGAACTTTGGCTGTGCGGCGTGCTTATTCCGCATGAAAAAGGTCTTGCGGGGCACAGCGATGCGGACGTGGCCATGCATGCGCTTACCGATGCGATATTGGGCGCCATCGCCAAGGGCGACATTGGCGACCATTTTCCGCCGACCGACCCGCAATGGCGAGGGGCATCATCAGACAGGTTTCTGGCCTATGCGATGCAGCTCGCCCGCGACGAGGGCTATGCCCTTGCCAATGCCGACGTGACCATCATTTGCGAGCGCCCCAAAGTTGGCCCTTTCAGGGGACAGATGCGGCAACGGCTGGCCGAAATAATGGCTGTTGATGTTGATTGTATATCGGTAAAGGCAACAACCACCGAAATGCTGGGTTTTACAGGCCGCGGCGAAGGCATCGCTGCGCAGGCCACAGCTACTTTTGAGAAACATTGATTATGGAAACCGTTTTACCCGCCGATATCGCGCAAATGGCCGCGCGTGTAGTTGCCGAAAACAAGGCCGCTGGCCGCACTGTGGCTGTTGCTGAAAGCTGCACGGGTGGGCTGGTGAGCGCCGCAATCACCGAAGTCCCCGGCAGCAGCGCCATATTTGGCTCTGGCTATGTGACATATAGCAACGAAGCCAAAATGACGATGCTGGGCGTCAATGAAGATATCATCGACACATTTGGTGCTGTGTCGGTCGCCGTCGCATGGGCGATGGCGCAGGGCGCGTTAAAGAAAAGTGGCGCAGACATTGCCGTGGCGATCAGCGGCGTGGCTGGCCCTGATGGCGGAACAGCGAACAAGCCCGTGGGCACGGTCGTCTTTGCAGTCGCGTTGAAAGGGCAAAATCCTGAAGACGTGGTCGGCGATAAAAAAGCGTTTGGTGCAGATAAAAGCCGCGCCGATATCCGCGCCATTGCAACGCTTTACGCGCTTGAGCTTTTGCTGCCGCCTGCCCCGTAAAGTTCATCCGCACGGTCAATAAAGGCCGTCGTCATTTTGCGCAGGGCTGAATCAAAAAACTGTCCAGCCAGTGCCTCAAACACACGGTTGCGGAATGAAAAATCGACGGTGAAATCCACAATCGATCCGCCGCCCGCGACATCTTCAAATGTCCAAGCGTTATGCAAATGCTTCATGGGGCCATCGAGATAATCCACGACAATCGACGAACGCAGCGTTTTGACGACCCGGCTGCTGAAGGTTTCCCGAAGCGATTTGAAGCCGACAATCATGTCCGCCAGCATTTCGCCCTCTTCATCCTTGCGAATGCGGATGGCACTGACCCACGGTAAAAATTCGGGATAGCGCGCAACATCGGCCACCAGGTTGTACATTTGTTCCGCACTATGCGGCAAATGACGGCGTTCGTGATGGTGCGGCATTGGGGCTGTTACCGCTTTTTGGCCAATTGCAGTGCACGAGCATCGCGCATTTTCGCAAAATCATCGCCCGCGTGATAGCTGGACCGTGTGAGCGGCGAGGCTGCAACCAGAAGGAAACCCTTCGCACGGGCAATCGCCGCATAAGCGTCAAATGCCGCTGG
>DBOA01000012.1 GCA_002299195.1 Sphingomonadales bacterium UBA658 | reverse complement strand
ACCAATGGTCGGACAGCGGCGCACTGAACGAACTTGCATTCCATCATCACCGGTTGGTGCAAACGCCCAAAAGCTTTCACACTTCCCGCCCCGTTGCGCGATTGGACCGCATCATCGTTAGCCACGACGTGAAAGTCACCGCGGCGGACAGCCATATTTCGCCGCTGTCCAAACAGGCGTCGGACCATCTGCCCTTATGGGCATCGATCCGCATTGGCTGAATGCCTAATATTTAGGCAGTGATGCTCTGCTGATTAAATTTTAGGCATTTTGCAGGATGGTGGCGTGGATATGTGCTGCCCCTATTGCCTATAATCGTTGCATTTACGTGTATTTCCCGTTTCTGGCACGGTGTTTGCTTATTGCACTGCACAACCAAAATTGGGGGCGTGCATGAAATATATTATTGCCATTATTAAGCCGCACAAGCTGGACCCGGTGCGCGAAGCGCTCACGGCGCTCGGCGTGTCGGGTATGACCGTAACTGAGGTCAAAGGCTTTGGCCGACAAAAAGGGCAGACCGAAATTTATCGCGGTGCCGAATATGCAACCAACATGGTGCCCAAGGTGAAAATCGAGGTCGCATGCGCGTCCGATCAGGCCCCTGCCGTTGTCGAGGCCATTCAGCAGGCCGCCGAAACAGGCGCCATTGGAGACGGAAAGATATTTGAATTCGAACTTGCCGGTGCCCTGCGCATCCGCACGGGCGACACCAACGAAACCGCGCTTTGACGCGACAATAGCAAGCTAGGGGAACCAGAAAATGTCCAAGACACTTAAGTTTCTAGGCGCGGCGGGGGCGACATTGTTCGCTGCTTTGCCGGCCTTCGCACAGGAGGCAGCCGAAAAAGCTGCTGATGGTGCGGCAGCGGTGGCGGTTGCCGTCGCCGACGGCCCGATTAAGGCACCGACCGTTGAACAAATGGCCGGCATGGTCGACAAGGGCGATACGACGTGGATGCTGATTAGCTCTGCATTGGTATTGCTGATGTCGATTCCGGCGCTTGCGCTGTTTTACGGCGGCCTTGTCCGCACCAAAAATATGCTCAGCCTGCTTATGCAGGTGTTCATGATTGTGTCGGTCGCGGCGCTTGTCTGGGTCACTTATGGCTACAGCCTGGCCTTCACCAGCGGTAACGCCTTCATCGGTGGCTTTTCAAAGATATTTCTGCAGGGCGTTGATGCCACGACTTACGCGGCCACGTTCAGCAACAATGTCTACATTCCCGAATATGCCTTTGTGGTGTTCCAGATGACCTTTGCCTGCATCACGCCGGCGTTGATCGTCGGCGCATTTGCAGAGCGTATCAAGTTCACACCCTTGATGATCTTCACGGTATTGTGGCTGACATTCGCTTATTTCCCGATCGCACATATGGTGTGGTACTGGGCTGGACCAGACTTTCTGGTTGATGCACCGACCGACATGGGTCTGCTGTGGGGCTGGGGCGCACTTGATTTCGCGGGCGGCACGGTCGTTCACATCAATGCCGGTATTGCTGGTCTTGTCGGCTGCCTCATCATTGGCAAGCGCGTCGGCCATGGCAAAGAAGCAACCCCCCCACACTCGATGACCATGACCATGATTGGTGCGTCGCTTCTGTGGGTGGGCTGGTTCGGATTTAACGCTGGCTCGAACCTCGAAGCCAACGGCCTTGCTGCACTTGCCTTCATCAACACCTTTGTCGCCACGGCTGCCGCTGCGGTTGCATGGTGCCTGATTGAACAGTTCCACCACGGTAAGCCATCGTTGTTGGGTGCGGTTACTGGCGCGGTTGCGGGTCTGGTTGCGATTACGCCAGCGAGCGGATTTGCAGCGCCCATGACCTCAATCCTCCTCGGCTTTGCGGCATCGGGTCTGTGCTATGTCTTCGTGGCCTATGTGAAGAACAAGCTTGGCTATGACGATACGCTCGACGTCTTCGGTGTCCATGGCATCGGCGGTATTGTCGGCGCGATCGCCACCGGCGTGGTCGCTGACCCCGCATTGGGCGGTCAGGGCTGGATCGACTACACGGTCTTCCCCGCCATCCCCGGCGAATATGACATGGCTGGTCAGGTGATGACCCAGGCCTGGGCCGTCGGCACGACAGTATTGTGGACGGCGGTTGTCTCGGCAATCCTGTTCTATGGACTGAAATTCACCACAGGCCTGCGTCCCGCAGAAGATGCAGAACGCGAAGGCCTGGACATCACGGAACATGGTGAGCGTGCGTATAATTATTAATCGGGAGTGCGGCTTCGTCCGCACGACCAACCTAAAGTTTTACAGCTTGGCGGCGGGGCGTTCTCTCCTTTCCTAATACGCTCCGCCTCCTCCCGATGTTCCTCCCGCGAACATCCAACTCATGGCCCGGACCCGCGATGGTTCGGGCCTTTTTTGTGCGCGGGCCAAAAACAACTTTCCTACAAATAACCATATCGGTTATTCGAGTCGCGTCATGCAGGCGGCGGTCCGGAACGCTGGTCGGGATGACGGGAACGCTGGCGGGGAAACCTGTTGGCACGGTCGGCGCGATAGGGTGCGTGCTTCAGCCTGAAAAAGGGCCTGTTGCATCAAGCTCTGAACAGCGCAAACATGGTTGGATGTGGCGGGAAACCGTCCTGTCCGTGCGGACAGCCTTTGGGGGTTTACGAACCTTCCCCCCGATGGACAGCATGCCAGCCAGCAAAGGCGGCCCGGGGGCAATAGCCTGATGGAACAAGCGGGCCTTAATCAACCAACACCATCAGCCGGAAGCACGCACCAGCGCTTCCGCGCCGGCCGTCCCCCCTTTGCACGCAGCAGGGCCGCGTTTAGTTTTTGTAGGAAATAATCTTGCCGATGTAGGAAATCGTTTAGATGACTTTGGATTCGGCCCCAAGGATCAACGGCTCCGCTTGCTTGGCAACATTGGCGGTCGGGCGCGCGGTGGTTGGCGCTCCCTTCGATGATTTGTGCCGGAACTTGCCGTCAATCTGACCGCCCGGGGCGATTGTCAGATTGCTGTACACGACATCGCCCACGATACGCGCGGTGGATTCGATCACCAGATCATTGGCCTCGATTGAACCTTCGACATGGCCGGACAGCTTGGCCGATTCGGCAATGACCTTGCCTGCGATAATGCTGCCTTCGCCCTGCACCAGATTGCCGCATGTCACGTCGCCCTGCACCTTGCCATCGACGTGCAGATCCACGCGGGCGGTGAGGTTGCCGACGATTTCGACATCGGAAGCTATGACAGAAAATGTATGACCCGAACTATTACGCACGTTATTATTCCTTTGCGGCGTTGCCGGCGCGGTTTCCGGCGACTGTTTGGACTTTGAGAACATCAGGGTTGGCCTCCAAAAACTTTCTCGGGTTGATCGCCCGACCATTCAGGCGGACCTCGAAATGCAAATGGCTGCCCGTCGATCGCCCTGTGCTTCCCATTCGTCCGATTTGCAAGCCACGATGCACCATTTGGCCCCGCGTAACATGCACACCGGAAAGATGGGCATAGCGCGTTAATAGCCCGTTGGCATGCGTAATTTCAACTGTCTTGCCATAACCGCCGTTGAAGCCGGCAAAAGTCACACGGCCTTCGGCTGCAGATAGGATTGGCGTGCCCACCGGACCCTTGAAATCCAAACCGGCATGCATTGCGCCCCCACCGGTGAAGGGATCACTGCGGAAACCAAAGCCGCTCGACATCATCACGGCGGCGGCGGGCATCGACGTCGGGATCGCGGCCAGCGCGCGCTCCATGGCGTCCATGCGGCTCAGCGATGCGGCCAGTTTCAAAAAGCGCGGGTCACGGACGTCTTTTTTGGCGCTGCCGAAAAAGGGTTCAAACACACCGCCCTGTGCGCTGCGCGCCTGCCGTGCGAGCACATCGGGGTTCAGGCCGAACTGGCGGATGGCCGCCTCTGCCTTTGACGTGCGGGCCAAGGCAACCTTGGTCATTTTTTCGGCGAACTGGATTTGGCGGAC
This sequence comes from Sphingomonadales bacterium UBA658, assembly GCA_002299195.1. Classification (GTDB taxonomy): domain Bacteria; phylum Pseudomonadota; class Alphaproteobacteria; order Sphingomonadales; family Sphingomonadaceae; genus Sphingorhabdus_B. Next base: position 1,156 of record DBOA01000012.1, on the reverse strand, counting down.
TTCAACACGGGCGAGGCCAGCGGCCTCTGGCACGACGGCGCTGATGGTTTTTACGGTTTGGTCTTCGGCGGCGGGCTTCGCCTTTGCAGGCGCTTGCGGATCGGCTTGCGGAACGTCGCCCAGATATTGATCGCTCAAGCTTTCCAGCATTTTCTGCCGCCGCTCAAGATCCTTCGCCACTTCATCGATGGAGCCGCGATAATTGGCGACGCGTTCTTCGGCCGATTCGACCTTCGCCTCTTGCTCGCTCAACGCCACCCGCTGCGCGGTAACGCTCACTTGATTGATCGCCATGCCAAGCGTGACGACCAGCCAAAGGCCGACGACGGACGCGACGGTACCCGCAACGCGGCGTTGCAATTGTGCACTCAGTTTCAAGAACCGGACTTGGCCATTGGCCCGCATGAAAAACTCGCGGTCAATAAACCATCCAGCTATCCGGTTTTTCCACCCCGACATTCTGGTCTTTAGCGACACGTCCCACCCCGTTTTTTGTTCTGTTGCGCGGCCGTAGCAGAGCAAAATGGCAGGCGCGAATCGCCGAGGCCGGACTCGTGACGAGTCGAAAGAGTCACACGATGAGCTGTGGAAAACCTTTTCCAAATGTCAAAAATCGTGAACTGTTCGTGCATGCCCGGCATAGCCGATTCGCGTAAAATGCCGTAAAATCAACGCTTTTCCGGCGATTCGGGCAAAGGACGGCGCTGAACCGGTTGAAATGAACGGCACCTTTCCCTTTTGTGGGCACTTCTCTACGGGTTTATCTTATGACCGATTATCACACCCTGATGGCATCGATAGCCACCAAAGCGCGCGCCGCATCGCGGCTATTGGCCGCAGCGGATGACGCGGCGAAGGCGAGCGCGTTAACATATGCTGCCCAGGCTCTGCGCGACCAATCCGCCGATATCCTTGCGGCCAATGCCATCGACGTGGCGGCAGGGACCAATGCTGGCCTGTCCCCCGCCATGCTGGATCGCCTGAAACTCGACGACGCGCGGATCACGGCCATGGCTGCGGCGGTGGAACAGGTTGCTGTGCTGGCCGACCCCGTCGGGCAAATCATCGACAGCAGCACGCAGCCCAATGGTTTGCAGATGGCGCGTATCCGCGTGCCGATTGGCGTGCTGGGTATCATTTACGAAAGCCGGCCCAA
>DBOA01000164.1 GCA_002299195.1 Sphingomonadales bacterium UBA658 | reverse complement strand
GAGGTTGGCTATGGTCTTGAACCCGTCCTGACCGACGGCTTGTCATCGACCATCATTCGCAACGATATCACCCCATGTTTCAAGGCGGGCGATTTTGCCGGTGGTATCAATGCCGGTGTCGACCGCATCGTCACGCAGCTTGAGTTACCAGCCGACGAAGCCGCCAAAATTGCGCAAGCGGCGCAGCAACGTCAGGGCAAGGACGAAGGCATACCGTTCGGTGCGATTATCTTCATCCTGTTCATGATCTTCTTTGTATTTCTGCCCATGATCCGATCGACGAACGGTGGCGGGCGCAAGCACCGGCGTGGCGGCATCGCTCCGGTCATTATCTGGGGCGGTGGCGGTGGCTTCGGCGGTGGTGGTGGCGGCTTCGGCGGCGGCGGTTTTGGCGGAGGCGGCGGCAGCTTCGGCGGCGGCGGTGCTTCGGGTGGTTGGTAGAAAGTATCGTTATGGCCTTAACTAAAATTAGCCGGATGACCGAAGCCGACCACGCGTTGGTAACGGCGGCAGTCGCGGATGCCGAGCATCACACAAGCGGTGAAATCGTGACCATCGTCACCGATCTGTCCGACCATTATGAAGACATCGGCATCGCATGGGCAAGCGGGGTCGCCTTTGTGGCGCTTGCAACCTATGCGACCTTCCCTGGCTTCTACATGGGTCTCATCAACCGCCTGACCGGTGGTTGGGGCCATGAATATACCACCAACGAATATGTCGCGCTGCTGCTGACAGCGGTGGCCCTAAAATGGGTTGGGACATGGCTGATCCTGAAATGGATGCCGTTGCGCCTATTTCTAACACCCAAAGCGACCAAATTGGCACGCGTGCGTAACCATGCGATCAGCCTGTTTAAGGTCGGCACCGAATCTAAGACCGTCGGCCGCACCGGCATATTGTTATATTTGTCGATGCTCGAACATCGCGCCGAAATCGTTGCGGACGAAGCCATTGCATCAAAGGTCGCGCCAGAGGTTTGGGGCGATGCCATGGTCGCGCTGCTTGACCATGTGAAGGCAGGTAACCCCGGACAGGGTGTTGCCGCCGCCGTTGCGCAAATGGGTGTTGTTTTGGCGGAGCATTTCCCCAAAGGCAGCGAAAACCCCAACGAACTACCCGACAGGCTCATCCAGCTATGAATGCAGACGAAGACGTCGAAAACGTGATGTGGCAAGGCCGCTTCATCACGGCGAAGACACGCGGCAAATGGGAATATGTCAGTCGCGCGCGCGGTATCAAGGCCGGCGTCATCCTCGCGGTCGAAGATGACCATGTCCTGCTTGTCGAACAATATCGCGTGCCACTTGGCGCAAATTGCATCGAGCTTCCCGCTGGCCTGATTGGCGACCATGAGGAAGGCGAGGACACGCTCACGTCTGCGGCACGCGAGCTTGAGGAAGAAACCGGCTATCGGGCAGACAGGCTTGAAATCGTCGGCGAGTTTTTCTCATCCCCCGGCATGGTCAGCGAGAGCTTTTCGCTCGTGCGCGCACATGGCCTGACAAAAATAAGCGAAGGCGGCGGCGTTGATGGCGAGAATATCATCGTGCATCGCGTCGCCCTGCCCGATTTGCCACGCTTCGTTCAATCGAAGCGCGACGAGGGCTGCGTTGTCGACGTCAAGCTGCTGATGCTGCCCGGGATGCTGTTTTAACGGAAATTATCCGCATAAGCCTGAAGCTTCAGGGTCTTGGGCGGTGTGGGAATGTAGGTCGCGGATATGCCTTTTTTGTCGGCATAAGCGCGCGCGGCATCAAGCGTTGGAAAGGTCAACTGGACCTGCGATTGCGTATCGCCTGAACCCGCCCAACCCATCAACGGGTCGGCCTTGCGCGGTTCATTCGACTGAAACTCAAGCACCCATTCGTTCGTGCGGCCACGGCCCGATTGCATGGCATTTTTGGGACGCTGAAAAATACAGGCAGACATGGATATTTCCTGAAAATTATGTTCGCGGTTGTCTTGCCCGAACGGCACCGGATTCGTCAAGCGTTGCGGGGCACATCGCGCGCCTGCGCCTTTTTCGTCTTCAGGCTGGCCACACTCTCCCAAGGCGCATCGGGCCAGTTATGCCGCGGATATCTGCCCCGCATTTCTTTGGCCACGTCACGCCAGCTACCACGCCAAAACTCTGGCAGATTGCGGGTGGTCTGGATGGGACGGCCAGCAGGCGACGTCAGGCTAAGCACCAACGCAATGCGCTCCGCGCCAACCGTGGGGTGGCTATCAAGGCCAAACAAGCCCTGAACGCGCAGCTCAACCGTTGGCCCGGCCTCTGCTGCATAATCGATGGCATGTGTCGTTCCGGCGGGACTGACAAAGGATGCTGGCGCGATTTGGTCAATGCGCGTGCGCTGATCCCAGCCCAGCATATTGTCGAGCGCTGTCGATAATGCCGCGGGTGATACATCGCGCAACCGGTTCACGCCCATCAACAGTGGCAAAAGCCATTGCTCCGCCGCTTCCAATAATGCCTCGTCACTGACCGCCGCTATGCCTGCAAATTGTGCGCGCTCACGCAGCGCAAGCGCCGCTTTTGACCATGGCAGCGCGCCCACACCCATTTCGCGCACTGCAGCCAATAAAGCGCGCGCCACGGCCGTCTGGTCGGGCTTTTCTATGCGACCTTCGCTTAAGACTATCGCACCAAGCCGCCGCTGCGCGCGCGCATCCACACGGTCGATGCTTCTATCGTAAGACAGGGCCTCTTCCTGCGTTATCCGGTGGGCGAAATCGCTGAGTATCTCCGCCTCCGTCAGTGGCGCGGCGGACAATATGTGCGCGCCCGATGCAGCGCCTTGAACATCGGCCACCGCGAGCCATTCTTCACGCGCCAGAAGCGACGCGGCATCCAACTGCAGCCCGCGTCCCATCGCGCTAATCCATTTTTCGCCTTTGGCATCGCGGCGCTTGGCAATGCGGTCGGGATAGGCGGTGGCGATGAGGCCGCCGATGCTGAGCGGTTCTTGTTTGCCGGCGCCGCTGCGGCACATCCGCGATATGCGCTGTGCCAGCTTGCGCGCGGCATCCGCCTTAGGGCTGCGTTCGCCGACAAAGCGTTCAAATCGCGTTTCGATATTCTCGCCTTGCCCGCCAAGCCCGCGTTCCTGCAGCAGCAGGGCCAACATCGCCGCATCCTCGCTTTGTCCGCTCTTTGACGCTTCAACGACCATATGTGCGAGCGGCGGTGGTAATGGGAGGTCCGCAAGCTGAACGCCATGCGGCGTAATATGGCCCGCCGCATCAAGTGCGTTGATGGACAGCAAAAGCTTGCGCGCTTGCTGAAGCGCGGGTGCCGGGGGGCCATCAAGCCAGCGTAACTTGGTCGGATCATTCTCGCCCCAACGCGCACAGTCGAGCAGCAACGGCGCGAGGTCGCTTTCCAATATTTCGGGCGGGTCAAATGGGGGAAGTCCGCCATTGCCTGCTTCCTGCCACAGCCGATAGGCAATGCCCGCTTGCTGCCGCGCGGCACGCCCTGCCCGCTGGGTTACCGCAGACAGGCTCGCGCGCTCCGTCACCAGCCGCGTAACGCCGGCCGCTTGGTCGAACCGCGCGCGCCGCGCCAAGCCGCTGTCGATGACGATGCGAACGCCATCAATGGTCAGGCTGGTCTCGGCAATGTTGGTCGCAAAAATGATTTTCCGGCGCTGCTGCGCGTCACGGCGCACGGCCAGCCTTTGCGCCGCCGGGTCGATTTGGCCATGCAATTTATGCACGACGATATCCGCGCCCACAGCACCAAGACTGTCCACGGCGCGATCAATTTCGCGCACGCCGGGCAAGAAAACCAGAACATCGCCCTCTTCCTCGGACAGCGCCTGCCGCACCGCGCGCACGATGTCGGTTTCGATAGGTTGTTCGGCGCGCCGACCAACATATTGGAAATCCAGCGGCCATCTTTTGCCGTCGCTCTCGACCACTGGCGCATCGCCCATCAACTGGGAAAATCTGGAACCATCCAACGTTGCCGACATGGCAAGCACACGCAGATCGGGCCGGAATGCGGCTTGCGCCTCAAGCGCAAGCGCAAGGCCAAAGTCGCTGTCGATGCTGCGTTCATGAACTTCGTCAAACAAGACCGCAGAAACGCCGACAAGCTCTGGGTCGCTAATGATGCGGTTGCGGAAGATGCCCTCGGTCATGACCAATATACGGCTATTGGGGCCTTGTTTGCTATCCAGCCGGGTCGTGTAGCCAACCCGTCCTCCAACGGCTTCGCCCAGCCCCTCCGCAACGCGTTCTGCCGCCATACGCGCGGCAAGGCGGCGTGGGGACAGCAGCAAAATCTGGCCATCGCAATAAGGTTCGTCCAACAAGGCAGGGGCAACCATAGTGGTCTTACCCGCACCTGGCGGGGCAATGAGGACGGCATTGGGTGTTGAACGCAACGATGCCAGCAGGTCTGGCATCACGGCCATGACGGGCAGCATATGGTCCGATGTCTTTTCAGCCATGATGGTTTCCGGCTGCGCTCATGAATTGCGCCTGTGCCCGTGCTGCATCGGCACTGACCGTGCGATCAATATGCGCGTGCAATGGCGAATTCGACCGCCTCAGTCAGCGCAGATTTGGCTTCACCATTGGGGAAATGCGCAATCGCATCAATTGCGCGTTGGCCATAATGCCGCGCGCGATCCAGCGTATCGTCAATCGCATTATGCGCCTGCAGCAACGTGCGCGCATGCTGCAGATCTGCATCCGAAATCCGGTTGCCAAGCATCGCGTCGCGCCAGAATTTCTGTTCATCGGCATTGCCACGGATATGGGCCAGAATGACGGGCAATGTAACCTTACCATCACGGAAGTCGTCGCCGCTGTCTTTGCCCATGGTTGCGCCATCGGAAACATAATCAATGGCGTCGTCGACCAATTGAAATGCGATCCCCAGATTGCGGCCATACGCGTCCAACGACATTTCTTGCGCGTCGCCGCTCTCCGCCACGACCGCCGCAATCCGGCAGGCCGCTGCAAACAACGCCGCAGTCTTCGATCCAATGATTTCGAGATATTTTTCTTCGGTTGTCGAAATTTGCCGCTGGGCAGTCAATTGATTGACCTCTCCCTCTGCAATGACAGCAGACGCGTTCGACAAGATTTTGAGCACCTTAAGCGATCCATCCTCGACCATCAGCTCAAATGAGCGACTGAACAGGAAGTCACCAACCAATACAGCAGCAGGGTTGCCGAAAATGAGGTTGGCGGCGGTTTTGCCACGGCGCATATCGCTGCCATCGACGACGTCATCGTGCAGCAGGGTTGCGGTGTGAATAAACTCGACGGCCGCCGCCAGCTTGTGATGACGGTCGCCGGGATAATCGAGAAGCTGCGCGCACGCCAATGTCAGCATCGGGCGCATGCGCTTGCCACCGCCGGCGATAAGATGCCCGGCCAGTTCAGGAATAAGCGGGATTTCGGACTGCATGCGGTCCAAAATGACCGCGTTTACCTTGTTCATTCCAGGTGCGACCAGCTTGAACATGGGTTCCAAAGATGGCGCACGATTTCCGCCGATTTTATGTATGGTTGCAGTCATAATCGTTTCGCTCTGACGACAGCCGCGCCGCAAGGCAAGTGCAAATGGCGTATTTCCTCTTGTCCGTTGCAGTCAATATCGGCACAGGATGCAGTCATGGACGATCAAGAAACCCTCACCCGTTTTCGTGAAAGCATCGACAATATCGATGCCGCGCT
>DBOA01000053.1 GCA_002299195.1 Sphingomonadales bacterium UBA658 | reverse complement strand
GTTCTGTTGGGCATCACCAAGGCTTCGTTGCAGACACGTTCGTTCATCTCGGCAGCATCCTTCCAAGAAACCACACGCGTCCTCACACAGGCCGCTGTGGAAGGTAAGAAGGACATCCTGACCGGTCTGAAGGAAAACGTCATCGTTGGTCGTCTGATCCCTGCGGGTACTGGCTCTGCCATGAACCGCATGCGGATTGCTGCGACAAGCCGCGACGTTGCGCTTCGTGCCAGCTACAAGAAGCTTCAGGAAAGCCTGATTGCGCCTGAGACAGCAGCTGAAGAGCATGCTGCCGAATTGGCACAGGGTGCTGAAGCGGCCATCGGCGATGATGTGCTGGCAAAGGTGATTTCAGATGATCTGACCACCACTGACGCCGCCATCGATGATGTTGTGGATAGCGGCGAAGAAGAATAAGCTTCGCTTCCTTTAAGGAATGATAAAAGCCCGCTGGAAGCAATTCCGGCGGGCTTTTTGCTGTGTTACGTGAATAAATCACTGGCCTAATCTTTGTGCACTTTATATACAGGGCTAGAAGACAATTGAGGGCGGGTCGGATGTTTGAAACAATACGGGCTTGGGTGAAACGGCACCGCGTCTGGTCAGCGATTATCGCGCTTGTACTGCTATTCATTCTCTACCGCATCATTCGCCCTACCCCGCATGACTATGAATATGTCAGCGAGACCGTCACGCGCGGCGAAGTTCTGCGCAAGGTTTCGGCCAGCGGCAAAATTCGCGCACTGAACACAATCAAGGTCGGTACCGAGGTGTCGGGCCAAGTCACGAAGGTCTACGTCGATTTCAATTCGCCCGTGAAAGCGGGCCAAGTTCTCGCCGAGATCGACTCAACCCGCGTGCGTGCCCGCGTGCAGCAGTCTGAAGCGCAAGTTGCGTTGGCCCGTGCGGGTTTGCAGCAAACGGTTGCCAATGTCGCCCGTGCGCGGTCGGAGCTTGAGATACAGGAACGCGATTTTGCGCGGCAACGTGCGCTGGCCGAGCGCGGCTTTGTGTCGAAGGCAGGCCTCGACATCGCGCAAAGCAAGCTTAACAGCGCGCGGAACGCCTTGCAGGTTGCACTGGCGCAAACGCAAAGCGGCAATGCGCAGATCAGCCAAGGCACGGCGGAGCTTTCGTCAGCACGGCTCGATCTGAACCGTACCGTGATTGTTGCCCCTGCCAGCGGCGTTATCATCAATAAACTTGTGGAACCCGGCACCACCGTCGCCGCCAGTTTCCAGACCCCTAATTTGTTCGAAATCGCTGCCGACACCACCAAGATGCAGGTTGAGGCATCGGTCGACGAAGCGGACATTGGGCAAATTCTCGAAGGCCAAGATGTGACCTTCACCGTCGACAGTTACCCCAATGATATATTCCGCGCCAAAGTGCGGCAGGTCCGCCAAGCGCCGGTGGAAACGCAGAATGTGGTCAGCTATCTCGTCATCATCGACGTAGACAATACAGATGGCAAATTGCTGCCCGGAATGACCGCGAATGTGGAGATCATCACTGGCGCAAAGGCCAATGTGTTGCGCGTGCCAACCAACGCGCTTCGCTTCCGTCCCAAATTGGCCGACCGGGGCGAACCGAAAGAAGAAAAACCCGGCGCACCCGCGAAAAAGGAAACACCCAAGCCGACATTGTATCTGGCGGGAAGCGATCTGTACCGACCGGTCAGGAAACAGGTCCAAATCGGCCTACAAGGTGACGATTATACGGAAGTGACTTCGGGCATCAAAGCGGGCGACAAAGTACTCATCCGGACAAAATCCCTAAAGCCGAAGGTCCAAACCGACGACAATGCGGACGAAGATGACAGCGCCGCTTCTTGAAACGCATGATCTGGTCAAAGATTATGTGATCGGCGGTGAGGTTCTGCACGCCGTCAACGGCGTTTCGCTGACCATAAAACGTGGCGAGTTCGTTGCGATTATGGGTGCCAGCGGTTCGGGCAAATCGACGTTCATGAATATGATCGGCTGTCTCGATGTCCCAACGTCCGGAACCTTGTTACTCGACGGCATTGATACAAAGACCCTCGACAGCGACGCACTGGCTGAAATCCGCAACCGCAAAATTGGTTTTGTATTTCAGCAGTTCAACCTGCTCGCCCGCACAAGCGCGTTGGACAATGTGGCGGTGCCGCTCATTTACGCTGGCCTTGGCTATACCGAACGCCGGGAACGTGCGCAGGCGAAGCTTGAGGCGATGGGGCTTGGTAACCGTTTGCAGAACACCCCTGCTAAGCTGTCGGGTGGCCAGCAACAGCGCGTTGCCATCGCCCGCGCATTGGTCACTGATCCGCTCATGCTGCTTGCCGACGAACCAACAGGCGCGCTGGATACCCAGACATCGCTCGATATCATGGGTATTTTCCAGAAACTGAACGACGAAGGCATCACGCTCATCGTGGTTACCCATGAGCCGGACATTGCCGAATATGCCGAACGGCGGATTGTCTTTCGCGACGGGCGCGTCATCGAAGACGCTGCGGTCAAATCGCGGCGTCGCGCGGTTGCCGGATGAGTAATCTGCTGAACTCCATCGCTGGCTGGGGCGTCAATATTGCAATTGCGATGACGGCGCTGCGCACAAATTTGATGCGCTCCATCCTCACCACGCTTGGCGTGATGATTGGGGTATTCTCCGTCATCTTGGCGGTGGCAGTGGGCAATGGTGCACAGGTTTCGGTGACGCAACAGATCGCGACATTAGGTTCAAATATGGCCATCGTCGTGCCGCAGCCCGACAGCGGCAGCGGCCCGCCGCGCTCCACAGACCGCGGCCGCTTAACCGAGCGCGATGGCCGCGCCATTTTGCGTCAGGTATCGGGCGTGAGCGCTGTCGCGCCCCAGATCCGCAGCAGCGTCCAATTGGTCACGCCAGGCCGCAGCGCCACCACACAAGCGACTGGCGCCACACCTGAATATGGCATTGTCTCCAACGTCACCGCGTCCGAAGGCCGCTTTCTGACCGATGGCGATGTCGGTGCGGCTGCACGTGTTGTTGTGATCGGAGAGACGGTAGCTGACAAGCTGTTCGCAGATGCAAATCCTGTGGGCGAAACCGTGCGCATCAATCGCGTCCCCTTTAAGGTGATCGGTTTGCTGGAGAGCAAGGGCAGCAATTTGGGTAATGACAATGACGACCAAATTGTCGTGCCCATTACGACGCTGCGCCAGCGCTTGCAGACGACGGCGATGCAAGGGCCTGACGATGTGACGCTGCTGTTCGTCGGTTTCGAGGATGAAGATTCACTGCTCGCGGGGCAGCGGGACATAAAACGCATGTTACGCGACCGCTACCGCGTACCCAAAGGAAGAATTAGTCCGTTCACTGTGCGCACAACCACGGAAATCGCCGAGACCACCGGTCAAGTAACGCAAATTTTTCAGGCTGTTTTGGTCGCCATCGCATCCATATCGTTGCTGGTGGGCGGGATCGGTATCATGAACATCATGCTAGTCAGCGTTACCGAACGCACACGCGAAATCGGCCTTCGCATGGCATTGGGTGCAAAGCGCAGCGACATCCGTAACCAGTTCTTGGTTGAAGCAGCTGTGCTGTGCGTCATTGGCGGTGCTATCGGCCTGACATTGGCGATCCTCGCCGCAGCCATTTTTCAACAAGTGGCCGACTTTCCTGCCCCGGTCGGGTTGGACACGGCATTAATGTCCGTCGCGTTTTCCGCAGTCATCGGCATCCTATTTGGCGGCTACCCGGCCATCAGGGCATCGCGTCTTTC
>DBOA01000027.1 GCA_002299195.1 Sphingomonadales bacterium UBA658 | reverse complement strand
GGCAAAAAAGTGTATGACCGCAAAGTCGGCGGGACAAAGGCACCAGCGAAAAAGCCAGCTGCCAAAAAGCCCGTTGCTAAAAAAGCTGTGACAACCAAGCCTGCTCCGAAAGCGGCTGCAAAACCGGCGGCAGCAAAGGCATCTAAGCCAGCTGCAGCCGCAAAGCCTGCACCAAAAAAGGCGGCACCGGTTAAGACGCCACCTAAGACTGCAGCTTAATCAAAAACGAAATGGCCCCGCCTTTAAAAGCGGGGCCTATTGTTGTTACCAGCCCTTTTTCGCGCCCTTGTTCTGCGCCTTGAGCCATTTCATGAGCGGGGCGAAATATTCCAGCATTGGCTTGCCCGACATTTCGCGCGTTCCTGTGAATGCTTGCAACGCATCCGGCCAAGGCTTTGACGCCCCCATTTCCAGCATTGCATTCAATCGCGTGCCGACTTCCTTATTTCCATAGAATGAGCAGCGATGGAGCGGGCCTTTCCAACCCGAAATATCGCAAGCTGCCTTGTAGAATTGGAACTGCAAAATCCGCGCGAGGAAGTAGCGGGTATATGGCGTGTTCCCGGGGATATGATATTTAGCACCGGCATCAAAACGGTCTGCTGGGCGCTCCACAGGCGGGACAATTCCCTGATATTGCAAACGCAAGTCGGTCCAGCCCTTGTTGTAATTGGCTGGCGTAATAGAGCCATTGAAGACGCCCCAGCGCCATTTGTCGATCAGCAATCCAAATGGCAGGAACGCAACCTTGTCCATGGCTTGGCGCAGCAATAGTCCATTGTCCTTATCCGCTCCGGGAACCTTGCTGGCATCCAACAGGCCGATCTGGACCAGATAATTCGGCGTAATGGACAAAGCGACGGCATCGCCAATTGCTTCATGGAAACCATCATTCGCGCCATTCAAATATAAATATGACTGCTTGTTATAAGCACGCTGGTAATAATTATGCCCAAGCTCGTGATGGATGGTCACGAAGTCATCGGATTTCACCTTGATGCACATCTTAATGCGCAGATCGTCGACATTATCGATATCCCATGCAGAGGCATGGCAGACAACTTCGCGGTCGGCGGGCTTAATAAATTGCGCACGATCCCAAAATGTCTTGGGTAGTGGGGCAAAGCCAAGCGACGAGAAAAAGCCTTCACCGACCTTGACCATGTCCTTTTCCGCCTTGCCGCGATTGGCGCTGAAATCGCCGACTTCGGTTTGCTTGTATCCCCTGGAAACCAGCAACGCGCCAATATCATAACCGATATCACCAGCCCCCGGAGGCGCGACGACATCATAAATATTACCCCATTCCTGCGCCCACATATTGCCCAACAGATCAGCGCGAATGGGCCCCGTCTTTGATTGGACCGCATCCCCATATTTCTTGTTTAGCTGGGCGCGGACATAGGTGTGCAATTCGTCATAGAGCGGCTTAACCTCAAGCCACAATTTGTCCGTCAGCTTGGCAAAGTCATCGGCAGGCATATCATAGCCTGAACGCCACATTGCGCCGACATCCGCATAGCCCAGCTCAGTCGCACCCTGATTGGCGATTGAAACCATCCGGGCATAATCCTTGCCCATTGGCGCGCCGACATTGTCATGCCAGCTCACCCACATTTCTTTCAGTTCTTCAGGGTTGCGATTTGACCCCATCGCAGCCTCAATATCGGAACCGTTGATTTCCTTGCCGTTAAGCGTGCCACGGCCTTTGCCATAAGCGGACTGCAGCTTCGTGGTGATCGTGGCAAGTTCAGCCGCTGCACCCGCTGTTGTGGGCGCGGGCAGAACGATTCCGCCGCGTAAGATATCAAGCTTGCGCTTGGTGTCATATGACAGGCCGGGAAGCGCCTGATACTTCGCCGCGTCCAAAGCGTACCGGACCGATTTTTCGGTGCCAACTTCGCCATAGCGTGCCGCAAGTGCATCGGTGTCATCCGTAATATGGGTTGAGTTAACCCATGCAACGCGCCCCGCCTCAATCGAAAAATCAAACAGGTCCTTTTCGGCGGCGGCGGCGAAGGCATCTGCCTCAGCCACAGTCGGCGCAGATGAAGCTTGCGCCGAACCCTGCGCCATGACGGCGGTTGGGAGGGAAAGTGAGGCAAATGCCAGTGCGGCGATCGATACTAGATTTTTCATGAAGGGTTCCCGGAAAACAATATGTTCCGATGGTGAAACTTTCATGTGGCGGCGTCAACCCGCGCGGCGCGTTGTTCGTCGAATGTATAACGCCATCAGCAGACCAAAAAACGTAACGAGAAATGCGATGGTTTTAACCGGCTGCGCAGTGGCTGCGGCTCCCGCCAACAGGTCGCTGCCTTTCAGCATCATTATTTGAACTAATTGGCATAATGTTTCGATGCCGTCAGCCGCGCCGCCGATAACTGCCGTCGCAGCGATGGTCCAACCAAGCCGCCGCAACACTGGCTTTGGTGATTGTGAAAATAGCCACCCGCCGCAATAGGCCCCGAACGCATAAATCGCGATGTAGATCAGGTCGATGGCCATACCAAATCTCGCGAAATTCAAAACTCCGGCTGCTTGCCAGGCCTCTTGAATGGCATCCACCCGTAGGGAAGTTCCTGCGGTTTGATGGTCCCGCATTCCCAACGGCGAAATCTCGTTCGAGAATGCCGGATCCATGGCGATCATCAGCGCAAGCAGCAACAGACCACTCAACCAAAACCGCCAGAAGCGGCGTTCCAATTTGCTTTCAGCCATTGTGCTTCGACTCCAAAAGCATGTCCGCCGCTTTGGCATCATTCAGGCTCATTCGGTAAATGACATGCGGCACTGGCGGCACGCCGTTAATCGCGTCCGGCACATATTCTCCATCCAGACGGGCGCCGATTTTCTCAATGGCGCGGCGCGAGCGGACATTTGTTGCGCCAATATTGAACCGAACGCTGTCGAAAAATTGGAAAGCGTGGAAAAGCATGAGCGACTTCATCTCACGGTTATAGGCTCCGCCCCAATATGTGCGCGCAAGAAAGCTCCAACCAATTTCAATTTCATTGCGATCAGGTGCGTAATTTCCATATCGGCTGCCGCCAATGATGCTGTCGGTCGCGCGGTCGATAACCGCCAACGCTCCGCGCGATGCCATCGCGCCCGCGAAATATTCACGGAACACCGGTTCTTTATAACGATCCCATGCGGGGTGGACTTCCCACACCAACGGGTCAGACGCAACCGCATACATTGCGTCCCAGTCATTTTCGGTCAATGGACGCAGCAATAGTTTGTCGCCAACCAATGTTGGTTGCAAGTCGGCGTGGTCGGGCATCACCATGTCGTCGTCAACGCCGCTACAAACGCCTGACCCAGATCAGGCTTGGTGACTGCACTCATGTGGTTACCGGGAACCTTGAACAGCTTCCCGTGGCGCAGGAGCGCGGCGAGATCCGCGGCAGACCCGTTATCAACATCTTGTTCCCCGCAGACTATCCCTACGGGCAATTCCCAACTGGCAATCTCGACCTCACTCGTGTCCACAAACGTCTCCAATATATTGCGTAAAGCCAATGGGTCGCCGCCCGTTGTCTTCAAAAATGCCTCGGCCATCCAAGCAGCCGACCCTTTTTCGTGGTGCCCCAAATTGTCGAAGACTTGGCGGAAATGCGCGCCGCGATTTCCCGTTTGCGTGAGCCCTTGTAGACCCATTCCCGAAATGATTGCCTTGCCGGGCTGCGCGCCGCGCGCCAACATCCGCGCGACCGTTCGCCCGCCCAATGAATAACCGCCAAGATCATAATCTTCGATCCCCAAATGCGCGAGCAACGCGAACTGGTCATCCGCCAATATATCGGCGGGGTAACAGCTTGGCGCATGCGGCTTTCCGCTGAGGCCATGGGCGCGCAGGTCGGGCATGATGACGCGATACCCCGCGTCCGCCACAGCCGCCGCATGGCCGTATTTGATCCAATTGGTGTCAGCCTCGGACATGAACCCATGGATGAGGAATAAGGGCCGCCCCTGCCCCATTTCACGCCAGACGATTTCAGTACCATCGTCTGTATGGAAGCTGTTGGATCCAATCATAAGTCAGTTCGTTCTTCTGCCGCCAGTTTATCCCTATCGTTTGGCACGCGCCGTTTCATCCGGAAAGTGTTTTCCATATTTTGCGCGCCGCACCCAAAATTATTGCACATAATAAGCATAGCTATTATATGGACAACATGAGCGATGATTTAGGCTTTCTATTGGGTGACGCGGCCCGCTTGCTGCGGCGTTCTTTTGATGAACGTGCCCGCGCCGTTGGCGTGACACGACCCCAATGGCGGGTGCTGGCGCTGCTAAAGCGTTTCGACGGAAGCGCGCAGGTGACTATGGCCGATATGCTTGATGTCGAACCAATCACGCTCGGACGAATGGTGGACCGCCTTCAAGATGCGGGGCTCGTCGAACGCCGTGCAGACCCCAATGACCGCCGCACGTGGCGGCTGCACTTGACGGCAGAAGGCGAACAAAAAATTGAAGCTCTGCGACCGACCGCACTTGCATTATTTGATGATGCATTGGCCGGCTTGGACGCGCCGCAACGAACAGAATTGGAAGCGATGTTGAACGTCATTCGTGCAAACTTAACCCGTAAACCGATCGAGGTGTCGCATGGCTGAGGCTGATCCACAAATTGATGTTGCGACAAAGACAAAGTCGCGACGCTTTGGCCGACTGGCGTTGATGGCTTCGGTCCCGCTGGTGCTCGTGGGCGGGACGACCGCCTATTACATTGCGAACGACCATTATGTGTCAACGGACAATGCCTATGTCCAACAAGACAAGGTATCCATTTCAGCCGAGGTTGGCGGGCGCATTATCGATGTTGCCGTCCATGAAAATGATGTGGTGAAAGAAGGCGACCTGTTGTTCCGGATTGATCCAGAGCCCTACCGAATTGCGATTGAGCAGGCCAACGCCGCCATTGCGGCTGCCCAAGTCCGCGTTTCAGCGCTCGAGACCGAATTTCAAACCACCGGTGTCGACATCGACAGTGCGCGGGAAGATGTCGCTTTCTATGAGAAAGAGTATCAGCGCCAATCCTCTCTGATGCAGGCTGGCTTCACCACGCGTGCAAGGTTGCAGGCCGCAGAACATGCCTTGTCCGATGCGCGCAGCCGCGTTGCCGCGGCGCAAGCTGGTGCGACCAAGGCACGCGCTGCGCTTGCAACGGGATCAGCCGCGCCAGGCGTAAATCCAGCCATTAAGGCAGGCCAAGCACAACGCGATCAGGCGATGCTTAACCTCTCACGTACGGAAGTACGCGCGCCTGTCTCCGGCATCGTAAGTCAGGCCGATCGTTTACAGCCTGGCCAAATGATGGTTCAAGGATTGCCCGGCGTTACCATTGTCGCCAGCAACAAAAGCTG
>DBOA01000066.1 GCA_002299195.1 Sphingomonadales bacterium UBA658 | reverse complement strand
CGCAGCAACAACGACAAGCCGTCCCCCTGAAACAGGTTCAGGGGGCGGCTTGGTCATCAATGGCGGAAGTGGCGCATTCCGGTGAATACCATGGCAAGTCCAGCCGCATCAGCAGCGGCGATCACTTCGTCGTCCCGCATCGATCCGCCCGGTTGAATGACCGCCGTTGCGCCCGCTTCAGCGGCAGCCAGCAAGCCATCTGCAAACGGGAAAAACGCATCTGAGGCGACTGCGGATCCAACGGTACGCGGCGTTGCCCAACCATAAGTTTCGGCAGCTTCGGTTGCCTTAATCGCGGCAATCCGCGCGCTGTCGCGTCGGTTCATTTGGCCTGCGCCAATACCCGCGGTTGCGCCATCCTTGGCATAAACAATGGCGTTCGATTTGACGTGCTTGGCCACGGTCCAGGCAAAGCGGCAGTCGGCCAGTTCCTGCACCGATGGTGCACGCTTAGTCACCACTTTGAAATCGCTGTCGGCAACATGACCGTTATCGCGCGACTGCACCAAAAGACCGCCCGTGATCGGCTTAATCGACAAGCCGCCGCGCTTTGGATCGGGCAAATCGCCCGTCAGCAAAAGCCGCAGATTCTTTTTCTTTGCGAACACCGCCTTTGCGGCATCATCCGCCGATGGCGCTGCAACGACTTCGGTAAAAATTTCGGTGATGGCTTCAGCAGTGGCACCATCCAGCGGGCGGTTAACCGCAACAATGCCGCCAAATGCCGACACGCTGTCGCACTCGAGCGCCGCGCGGTACGCGTCGATTAAGGTTTCGCCCGTTGCCACACCGCAGGGGTTGGCATGCTTGACGATGACGACGGTAGGCGGTCCGTCGCGAAACTCGCTGACCAGTTCAAGCGCCGCATCAGCGTCATTATAATTGTTATAGGACAGCTCTTTGCCCTGCACCTGTTCGGCTTGGGCAATCCCCGATCCATGCGGGCCGACGGGCACATACAGTGCCGCGCGCTGATGCGGGTTTTCGCCATAGCGCAATTCGGATTCGCGATTTCCGTTCACCGCAAGCATATCCGGGAACAGCTGCTGCTGATCTGCAAAAGCGAACCATTGGCTGATCATGCTGTCATATGCCGCGGTCGCCGAATAGGCTTTGGCGGCACATTTACGGCGGAAGTCATAGCTTGTTTTGCCGCCGCTTTCCTCCAGCTCCGCGATCAGATTATCATAATCGGATGGGTCGGTCAGGATCGTGACATATGCGTGGTTCTTCGCGGCACTGCGCACCATCGACGGCCCGCCAATGTCGATATTCTCGATAATTTCATCGCGTGACGCGCCCTTGGCCACGGTTTGCGCAAAGGGGTAAAGGTTCACCACGACAAGGTCGATTGCACCAATGTCATGTTCCTTCATCGACGCGGCGTGTTCGGAATTGTCGCGTACAGCGAGCAATCCGCCATGCACTTTTGGATGCAGCGTTTTGACGCGGCCGTCCATCATTTCGGGAAAACCTGTAAGCTCGCTAATGTCCTTCACCTGAAGCCCTGCATCACGCAGCGTCTTGGCGGTACCACCGGTGGAGACCAGTTCGACATGGCGCGCAGCCAAAGCATGCCCAAGTTCAACCAGTCCCGCCTTGTCCGAAACGGACAATAGGGCACGCTTAATGACGACGTCTTGCATAAATTTATCCTAAATGGCGGAGCTGCCAGCCGATGGTGAGGCCGCCTGTACCAGTATCCGTGGTAATCACAAGTTGGCGGGTGGGGTGGGGACGGCCATTTTGGTCAACCCAGAGACTGTCATCCACAGATAATTGACCGTCAGAAGCCATAAATGCCCAATTGCTGCCATCGGCCATCCGCAAAAACACCGCTTGGGGACTGTCGGAAGCGACGATTTCGATTTCTGGCCCAAGGTGGAACCGGATATGCACCGGCACGCCTTCTTTAGGTTTGTCCCGGGGCAGCAAAGTGTCTTCTCCGCGCAGATCCATGCCGTCGGAACGCAGGATCAACAATCGCGTGTGAATATAGCCAAAGGTGCGAACGTAACCGTCATGGCTTGCCTCAATACGGGTCGCCTGATCAATATCGCGGCGCTCAAGCCCCACTTCGACAACACCTTTGCCCAATTGGCCGCCGGGCAGAATTGCCGTCGAGTTGGTGTCATTCACGCATAATGTTGAATGCGCCGCCGTGGTCCGAAGCCCGCGTGCCAACGCAGGCGGTATCGTTGCACCGACAAGCGCCGCGCCACCGCAGTTTACAATCACGCGCTGCCCACCGTGCGACAATTCAAACGCAAGCGTTGAGGCGCAGCCTGACGCGGACTGACGCGCCAGTGGCGGGGGACCTGCATCAAGCAGCAGCACGGACTTGCCCGCAGAAACGCGCTGATAACCCCAATCGAGCGCCTGCCGATGTGGTCGTGCGCGCACTTCGCTGGCGGCCACCAATGCATCGATATGCTCCGCACCCATATGCGCTGACCCTTGCCACGCGCCAAGGCCACCATCGGCATGGGTAAGGCCCAGCAACGCAGGCACGGCCCGTCCGAGTGCTTCGAGTAGGAATATAGGCACCACCTCGCTGCGCGCCGCATAGCATTGCTTGAGCAGGCTGAGCAGGCCGATCAATTCCATCAGCTGAACTGGTGAGCGCGAGACGACGCCGCCGTCGGGGAAAATGGTCGCCCGCAGCGATTCAGCCAAGCCGTTCTCGCCAACGGCGCGGCGCACCTTGCCCTCTGGCAACAAAAGCGATGCCGCGACGACGCCTGCCCAACCCACGGTCTTGCCAAAATGGCTTTGTGCACGCGGGGCTGTTTGATCGAGATGGCGCGCAACCCGGGCGAAATGATTTATGACGCGCGCACGGTAAATGGGGTCCGCACTGCTGAGCAGAAACGGCGATCCCGCAGCCATGTTCATCAAGCGCCACGCACAATTGTCGACGCGCCATGCCGGCTCGCGCGTTTTCATGCCATTGGCCAGCAACCATGCATCGGCAATTTGCGCTGCGACGGGCGCACCTTCGCCGCGATTGGTCGCCGCGGACAAATCACGCAGCCAATCAAATCGGTGAATATAGTCGGTCAGCGACGGCTGAAGCGCGAGGTTGTCATAATCCAAACCGTCGAACGCCTGTTCAAAACCCTGATAATGGAATTTGCCCATGCGCAGCGCCTGCCCGCGCGCGGCATCGCCTTTTAGGGGATCGTTCGGCACCGCAAGCAAGCGCATGGGAACCTTGCCCGTGAGCCTGCCGCTATGCAGCGGCGTGCGCCATGTTAACTTGTAAAATTCGAGAGAAAGCCGCTCGAGAAGATTTTGGCCCGCGCCTTGGGGCCTGACGATCAACGCCGTTTGCCGTTGCCCATTGTCGCCTTCATCGCCGTCGGTCATTCACCCCTCAGCGCCAGAATGTTGGCCGCATATTGGCCCGCGCCACCCTTGAAGGTTGCGGTTCCGGCAACCAACGTGTCCGCGCCTGCCGAAATCGCCAGTGGCGCCGTTTGCGTTGTGATGCCGCCATCAACTTCCAACCGGATATCGCGGCCTGTTTTGTCGATCATCTTGCGAATGGCTTCAATTTTGCGCAGCTGGCTTGAAATGAAGCTCTGGCCACCAAAACCGGGGTTGACGCTCATCACCAGCACAAGGTCGATGTCGTCGATCAGATAATCCAGCATTTTGGCTGGCGTGTGCGGATTGAGCACGATACCCGCCATTTTACCGAGCGACTTGATCAACTGCACGGTGCGATGCGGGTGCGGCCCGGCTTCGGGATGGAAGGAAATAATATCCGCGCCGGCCTCTGCAAAATCTTGCACATATTGGTCGACAGGCGAAATCATCAAATGCACATCAAACGGCTTTGCGCTGTGCGGGCGAAGCGCCTTTACGACAGCAGGGCCAATGGTGATATTGGGGACAAAATGTCCGTCCATGACATCGACATGGATCCAGTCACATCCGGCGTCATCAATGGCCCGCACTTCTTCTCCCAATCGGGCAAAGTCAGCGGACAAAATCGATGGGGCAATGCGTACAGGGCTAGTCATATATTTCGTTTAGACGCTGGACCGCGCATGGGCAAGCGAGCGGACGGCGTTATACACAGCTTATCGCGCGCTTTGGCGCGGCTCACGGCGGTAAACGAACAGGTCACCGATCACATCATGCGACTCCGCAAATTTGGTGAAGCCTAGCTTCGCTGCGACATTATGCGAAGCTGCGTTGCCACGGTCGATGATGCAGCGGATTTCGCCCAAGTTCGTTGCGTCTGCCCAACCAAGTATCGCGGTCATCGCCTCGGTCGCATAACCCTTGCTCCAGGCATCGGGCGTAAACGCCCAGCCAGCTTCGGGAAAGCCTTCGAGATCGCTGATGCCGCGTTCAAATTGCGCCAGCCCGCCATTGCCCACAAAGCGGCCGCTCTCGCGCTCGACAAAGGCCCAATAGCCATAGCCGAACAGCGACCACATGCCGATGCCCTGAAGCATTTTCATCCAGCTTGTATTGCGGCTGCGCGGCTCGCCGCCAATAAACGCAGTCATACGCGGGTCAGCCCACGCCGCCGCATAATCTTCCCAATGCGCACGCGTCATGGGTTCGATGGAGAGGCGTTCGGTCGTGAGTGTTGGCGCTGTCATGTCTTACCCTCCGATCATAGCGTAGCCCTGAGCAGCATCCGCTTTGCGGGTGCGTCCGTCGAAGGGCGCTTTGCAAACGATAACCGCCCTTCGACTTTTCGCCAGCGCTTGCGCGCTGACGGCTGAGGGCTTCGGTGTTTTTTGTACCTTAACCAGCCCGCAAGAACCGCGCCACGAAAAATCCATCAAGGCCGCCCTGATCGGCAAGCATTGGGGGCATGGTGCGGACATGGCCATGTGCATTGGCAACGACGCCCGCCGGCAATTCGTCCGCGGTCGCCATTAAGGTTGTATATTCCGGCTGCCGCGCAAGAAATGCCTCTGCCTGCGCCTCGCCCTCATGCGGTTCAAGTGAACAGGTCGCGAAGACCAAGGTGCCGCCGGGCTTCAACCATTGCGCCGCACGGTCCAGCATGGCGCTTTGAATCGCCGCCAGATTGTTAATGGCTTTCAAATCAATGCGCTGCAAAACATCGGGATGGCGCCGCATCGTGCCCGTCGCACTGCATGGCGCATCCAGCAATATGGCATCAAATAACTGCGCCGGTTTCCATTCCATGACGTCGGCATTCACGCGTTCTGCATTTAATTGCGTGCGCTCAAGATTGGCCATCAGACGGTCCATGCGCCGGGCGCTGTTATCCAGCGCGGTCACGGTAAAACCCGCGGCCGAAAGCTGCATGGTCTTGCCGCCGGGGGCAGCACATAAATCGAGAGCCCTTTTGCCCTGTCCATCACCCAGCAAGCGCGCCGGCAGGCTGGCGGCGAGATCCTGCACCCACCATGCGCCTTCGTCATAGCCATCGAGTTCTTCAATGGCGGTTCCGCGCGGCAGGCGGACATGCCCGGGCATCAGGCTGACGCCGCCGAGCCGTTCTGCCCACGCCTGTGTGGCAGAAGGATCGCGCAAGGCAAGATCCAGCGGTGGCGGTTCTGACAATGCGGCCTGTGCGCCTGCAATCATTTCGTCGCCCCATACCGGATGCCAGCGCATCATCACTGCCTCTGGCAACGACGGCAGATCGGGCAGCGTGGCTTCGGCGCGCAAGAGCGACCCCAACACCCCATGCACCAGCCGCCGTGGTCCGCCATCAACCAGTGGCAGTGCGGTCGCAATCGCGGCGTGGGCGGGCGTGCCCAGCCGCAATATTTGCGCCAGCGCCAACCGCAATACCATGCGTGCCTTGGCATCATCCGGCAGCGGCTGTTTGGTTTTGCTGTCAATCAATTGGTCGAGATCAACCGACCAGCGCAGCGTTTCTTGCGCAATCGCGATGGCGAGCGCGCGGTCCGGCGGCGATAGCCCTTTGGTCGCATTTGCCGTTGCCTGATCCAACGGTGTGCCCATGCGCATGACGGTATCAAGTAACCGCAATGCGGCGCGGCGGGTCGGAAGTCCGGAAATTTCTTCAGTCATGCAAAGCGCACTAGGCGTCTGCGCCAAACAAGGGAAGAGCGGTTGGATGTCAGGCCCATGCGCAGCTTCACCTTGCAAACGGGTGCATCTGCACCGATGTAGGGATTAACCGAACGCGCTTTCGAAGGAGAAGCTTCATGGGCACGCGCCCTTCACATGTCAAAGCACCCGATTATCTGTCGAAAAGCCCGCCTGTGCCGGTACCGAAAGCGGTTGATCGCGAACCCGAACCAGATGCAGAAAGACTGGACCCCGTGCGTTATGGCGATTGGGAATTGAAGGGCGTGGCGGTCGATTTTTAACGCGCCTATCGTTCCATCGATATTCCGGCATATCATGCCCAGGGCGACCTAATGATGCACGCCCATAAACGGGGCGGACACCTCCGGCCGCACGCGTACCAATCGGCCAGTCGCTTTATCAATCATCGCCCAAGTCGTATTTGCCCGCACAATGACCTTGCCCGCGGCATCAACAAAATCCACACGCCGGTCAAATTGCGCACCCTTTGGCTCGCGTTCAATCCAAGTGTTAGCGGTAACGCTTTGCCCGGGTCCGACATTGCCGCGGTAATCAATCTCGTGCCGCGTCACGACCCAGAAATAGGCGGCGATATGTTCAGGCGCGGCCACCGCCTGCCAATGCGATGTCGCCATGTCCTGAATCCACCGCACCCAGACGGCGTTGTTGACATGGCCAAGCTCGTCAATGTCATCTGGTTGCGCGGTAAATATGCGCGTGAATGGGGTCACTTTTGTGATGATGCCATCCCCATTTGCCAGATGATGAACGCGGCCTCTTCGGCATTTTCGCGCAACCGCTCGAAGCGTCCAGACTTGCCGCCATGGCCAGCACCCATGTTGGTTTTGAGCAGCAGGACATTGTCGTCGGTCTTCATATCGCGCAGCTTGGCGACCATCTTGGCGGGTTCCCAATAGGTCACGCGCGGATCATTCAATCCAGCGGTCCAGAGCATTGGCGGGTAAGCCTTTGCCGCGACGTTGTCATAGGGGCTATAGCTGCGGATATAGTCAAACGCCGCCTTGTCGGTGATTGGGTTGCCCCATTCGGGCCATTCGCCCGGCGTCAGCGGCAGATCCTTGTCGAGCATGGTGTTGAGCACATCGACAAAGGCCACATGGCTGACGACGGCGCCAAATAATTCAGGTGCCTGATTGACCACCGCGCCCATCAATTCACCGCCAGCCGAACCGCCGCTTGCGGTCACTTTGCCTTTGCCGGTGAAGCCCAAATCGATCAGGCCTTTCGCCGCATCGACAAAATCGTTGAACGTGTTGGTCCGCTTGGTCAGCTTGCCGTCCAAATACCATTGATAACCAAGGTCATCACCGCCGCGAATATGCGCGATGGCATAAGCAAAGCCGCGGTCGACCATCGACAGCCGGTTGGCCGAAAAGCCCGGCGGCATCGCGTAACCATAGGCGCCATAGGCATAGAGATGCAGCGGCTGGCTGCCGTCTTTTTTGAAACCCTTTTTGGTCAGGATCGACACCGGCACTTTGGCACCATCGCGCGCCGTGATCATCACGCGTTCGGTAACATATTGCGCAGGATCATATCCGCTGGGGATTTCCTGAACCTTCAATGTTTCCAAGCGGCCATCAGCCAGATGATAATCAAACACCGTGTCGGGCGTGACCATCGATTCATAACCCAGCCGCAACTTCGTCACATCATATTCGGGGTTATCGCCAAGGCCCGCATCATAGCTGGCTTCGGGAAATTTGATCGGCTGCACCTTGTTGGCATCCGCATAATCGCGAATTTCAACCTGATCGAGGCCATCGATGCGGCCTTCGGTGACGTAGAAATTTTTGAACAGCGACAGCCCCGTCAAATAATGGCGGTCAGAACCGGCAATCAACGTTTTCCAATCGCCCGGTGCCTTCATGCTGGCGGTCGCGACGCGGAAGTTCACATGATCGTCGTTGGTCAAAACATACAGCATACCATCGCGGACATCGACGCTATATTGGCGTCCCGTCTTGCGCGGGGACACCATGATCGGTGTTGCAGTCGGATCGCTGGCGGGAACCAGCCGCACTTCGCTCGTGACATTGTCGCCCGTACCAATGACAATCCAATCTTCCTGCGCGGTCAGACCGACACCAACGCCAAAACCGATGTCCTGTTCTTTATAAAGCAACTTCGCTTTGGTCAGCTCGTCGCCGATACGGTGGTACCATGCATTGTCGGTGCGCCAGTTTTCATTGGCAAGGCCATAGACAACGCCTTTGCTATCCGATGACCATACAATGCCCGACAATGTGCCGGGGATGATGTCGCGCAATTTTTCGCCGGTTTCCAGATTGCGGAAATGCAGGTCAAACCGTTCCGACCCATTATCGTCGTACGCATATGCCAATATTTTGCCATCGGGGCTGATCTCTGCAGCACCAAGGCGGAAATAGGCCTTGCCCTTGGCGAGTATATTTTCGTCGAGGATGAGCTGATCGGCACCGCCGGCAACCGCCTTGCGATAATGCTTGCGATATTGCGCGCCTTCTTCGAATTTTGACCAATAGATATAGTCGCCATCCTTTTGCGGGACCGAGCTGTCGTCTTCTTTGACGCGGCCTTTCATTTCCTGAAAGATCGTTTCGGTCAGCTGCGCTTGCGGTGCCATTTGTGCTTCGAAATAAGCGTTCTCGGCATTCAGATGCGCGAGTATCTCTTTATCGTCGATCGTCGGATAACCCGAATCGCGCAGCCAATGATAATCATCGGTAATTATAACCCCGTGCCACGTGGCGCTATGCGGGCGCTTTTCAGCAACTGGGGGCTTAATTTCACCGGTGGTTTTTTCAGTCATAATGTCTTTCTGGGCAAATGCAGGCGAGGATATTGCAGCAATCGCAACAATGAGTGGGAGCAATGCTTTCATGAGAAGACTTCCTCGCTTATAAGGTCTGCACAACCATATGAACGGAAGTCCAAGATGTCTACCTACGAAGCCCGCCTTAATGCCTTGCGTGTCCAACTGAAAAAAGATCAGCTCGACGGATTCGTCGTTCCGATTTGCGATGAACATATGTCCGAATATGTCGGGGACTATGCGCAACGTCTTGGCTGGCTTACGGGCTTTGGCGGGTCTGCGGGCTCTGCCGTTGTTCTGTCGGAAGAGGCGGCTATTTTCACCGACGGGCGCTACACGCTTCAGGTGCGCGAACAGGTGGACGGCAATAACTGGCAATATGTCGGCGTGCCGCAGACGAGCATTTCTGATTGGTTGAAAGAACACACCCCCGCAGGCGCGCGCATTGGTTATGACGCATGGGTGCATACCAAGGGTTGGGTCGAAAGCGCGACCGTGGCGTTGAAAGCCAAAGGCGCGGAATTGGTCGCGGTCAAAAGCAATCCGATTGATGCCGTTTGGGCGGACCAGCCCGGCAAAAGCGACGCCAAGCTCATGGTCCATGACGACCGTTATGCCGGACAAAGCAGCGCCGAGAAACGCGCAGCGGTTGCCGAATGGCTGACGGCCAATGGTTTGGACAGCACGGTGATTTCTGCGCTCGATTCGGTGGCATGGCTCCTGAATGTCCGTGGCTCCGATGTGGCGAATACGCCCGTCGCGCTCAGCTTTGTGCTCGCCCATGCCGATGGCACGGCAGACCTGTTTGTTACCCCGGAAAAGGTCGGCGATGACGTCCGCGCGCATTTGGGCAATGCCGTGCGCTTGCGCACCCCGGAGGAGTTTGTCCCTGCATTGAAAGCCATGAACGGCAAGCGCATCGCCGTGGATCCGGATCGTTCCGTCGCGGCGATATTCGGCGCACTGAAGGATGGCGGGGCAACGCTCGTCGAAGCGCGCGACCCGACAATTTTGCCAAAGGCCGTTAAAAACTATGTCGAGCAAGTCGGTCATCGTGCGGCGCAGGCGCGTGACGGCGCAGCGCTTAGCCGCTTCCTGCATTGGATGGGCGAAACGGCCCATAAGGGCGGGCTGGACGAATTGTCGGCTGCGGCGCGGCTGAAATCCTTCCGCCAAGATACCGGCATGCTGCACGATCTGTCGTTCGACACGATTTCGGCCACGGGTCCAAATGGGGCGCATTGCCATTACAAGGTCGACGAGGCGAGCAACCGGGCGATTGAACCCAACAGCATCTATCTGGTCGACAGCGGCGGGCAGTATCTGGATGGCACCACGGACGTAACCCGGACGATCTGGGTCGGCCCCGGACAGCCAACAGCGGAAATGAAGGATCGTTTCACCCGTGTGTTAAAGGGCCACATCGCGCTTGCAATGGCGGTGTTCCCAGAAGGCACCCGCGGCGCGCAACTCGACACGATGGCGCGGGCCGCACTCTGGCAAGCTGGCCTTGATTACGCACACGGCACAGGCCACGGCGTCGGCAGCTTCCTTGCCGTCCATGAAGGGCCGCAGCGAATTGGGAAATTCTCCGGTGGTCAGGCTGGTACAGACGAACCGTTGCAAGCGGGCATGTTCCTGTCCAACGAGCCTGGCTATTACAAAGCCGGCGAATATGGCATCCGCATCGAAAATCTGGTGCTGGTCGAAGAACGTGAAATCGCCGGCGCGGAAGGCCGCTATTTCGGTTTCGAAACGCTCACCTTCGCACCCATTGACAAGACCTTGGTGGATGTCAGCTTGTTGAACGGCGAAGAACTGCGCTGGTGGAATGATTACCATGCCAAGGTGCTGTCGATTATCGCACCACAACTGGATGGCGACGCGCTGGCTTGGGCACATGAGGCTTGCGCGCCTTTATCATAAGCCCCGCCTGTCCACCGACACCCTATGATTTCACCGAATGAAAGCCACATCCATGACCCAGACTTTTTCCGATTACACGCCAGCTAAGGTCTGGGAATGGAATACCGAAAACGGCGGGCAGTTTGCGAATATCAACCGGCCTATCGCCGGCGCAACGCATGACAAGGAACGCCCCGTCGGCAAGCATCCGATGCAACTTTATTCGCTTGCCACACCCAATGGCGTGAAGGTGACTGTCATGCTTGAGGAGTTACTCGCGCTTGGCCATACAGGCGCAGAATATGACGCGTGGCTTGTCAATATCCGCGACGGCAACCAGTTTTCGAGCGGCTTTGTCGACGCCAATCCCAACTCCAAAATTCCGGCATTGTTCGACCATTCGACGCCTGAACCTACGCGCGTCTTTGAGTCGGGTGCGATCCTTTTATATCTTGCTGAAAAGTTCGGCGCTTTCCTGCCAACCGAGCATCATGCACGGACAGAAACGATCAACTGGCTCATGTGGCAAATGGGCAGCGCGCCGTATCTCGGCGGCGGGTTCGGCCATTTTTATGCTTATGCACCATTCAAATTTGAATATGCCATCGACCGGTTCGCAATGGAGGTGAAGCGGCAGCTGGACGTGCTGGACCGCAACCTTGCCGACCGCATCTATATGGCTGGCGACGAATACAGCATCGCCGATATGGCGATTTGGCCATGGTATGGCGCGCTCGTTAAAGGGCTGATTTATGACGCAGGCGCGTTTCTATCGGTCCATGAATATAAAAACGTGATCCGCTGGACTGATCTCATCGCCGAACGGCCAGCGGTGAAGCGTGGACGCATGGTCAATCGCGTCATGGGTGATCCCGCCAGCCAGCTGCACGAGCGGCATGACGCCAGCGACTTCGACACAAAAACGCAGGATAAGGTTGCCGCTGCAGATTGACTTCTGCAATATGTTCTTGTAATGTTCTCACATCATTTGGAGGAGTGATTCGATGATTGGATACGTTACTTTAGGAACCAACGACTTGTCGCGCGCAGCGGTTTTTTATGACGCGATTGGTGCGGAGTTGGATACCCCGCGGATGATGGAGTTTGATGGCTTTATCGCATGGGGCAAAGCTGGCGGTGCAGCAGGCATTGGCCTCACGAAACCGTTCGATGGCAATGCAGCGAGCGTCGGTAACGGCGTGATGGTGGCTCTGGAGGCAGGGGACAAGGATCAGGTGCACCGGCTTTACGACATTGCGCTTGCCAATGGCGGGACCTGCGAGGGGCCTCCGGGACCGCGGGGCGAAGGATTCTATGCCGGTTATTTCCGCGATCCCGATGGCAACAAGTTGAACGCATTTGTCATGGGTCCTAACGCCGCCTGACCGCGTTTAGCCAGATATCATTTGCGGGATGAGGTGGTGTTGTGCGTGCCGGGGCGCATAACATTGCAGCACGAGCAATGGTTCCGGCAATCATTGCCGATGCTGAAACCCTGCGATGGTGTGAAATTGCCTTGGCGGAGACGGAGGGATTCGAACCCTCGGTACCGGATTTACCAGTACGACGGTTTAGCAAACCGTTGGTTTCAGCCACTCACCCACGTCTCCTGCGCGTTTGGCATGCGCGGCCTATAGCGTTGCCTGCATTTGGCTGCAATGGTTATTGACACACGCATGTTATAAGAAGAAAATTAACGAAATAAGGTCGCTCTGGCGCGCACTGAACGCACATCGTCGGCCGTTCATCATAGGCTCATCCAGAGGATTTATACAGTGTTGCTTGATTTTAAAAGGATGGGATACGCATGATAGCAGTCAATAGGGGCCTGAAACGGTCAATACATCATTTGCTGATGCTGCTCGCGGCCGGAGCCCTTGTCGCTTCGCCGGCGATGGCCCAGATCAACACCGTCGATCCCAATGATGCCATAGATTCGGACCTTGGCACACCGCCGCCGGCCACCGCCCCGGCAGGGGATACCGCGCCAACTGTTCAAGATGGTGTTCCGACAGACGCCCCCGCAGCATTGCCGGAAACGTCGTCCGCGTCTCCTACCATCCCGACCGTGGACACATATCAGCAAGATGATTTGATTGGCGCGGCTGAAGGCGTCTTTGGCAGAAGTGCCCAAGGACTGGGCAAGCTGATTGAAGACATTTTGAAAAAGCAGGGTCGGCCAAATGGTTACATCGTAGGCCGCGAAGGCGGTGGCGCATTTGTCTTTGGCCTACGTTACGGCTCGGGCACGCTAAATCATAAGATTGAGGGCCAAAAGACCGTCTATTGGACGGGCCCATCGATTGGACCCGATCTTGGCGCAAATGGGGGCAGCACCTTTGTGCTTGTCTACAATCTTTACGACACCGAGGACATCTACAAACGCTATCCCGCCGGTGAGGGCGTCGCGTATCTCGGCGGTGGATTC
Source organism: Sphingomonadales bacterium UBA658 (assembly GCA_002299195.1). GTDB lineage: Bacteria > Pseudomonadota > Alphaproteobacteria > Sphingomonadales > Sphingomonadaceae > Sphingorhabdus_B. The sequence goes on along the minus strand of DBOA01000066.1, from coordinate 815 downwards.
AATGCGAGCTATCTGCGCCGCGGCGATGTTGTGCTCATTCCTATCAGAGTAGGCGCCGGAATTCGGCTGGGCGCCAATGTCGGATATATGCGCTTTTCCAAAAAGCAGCGCTGGATGCCCTTTTAACGGGCGCGCATATCTTCCATGCGTTTCAAGTACCGGGCGAGTACGTCAATCTCCAGATTGACCTGCCGCCCGGCGCTCAGCGTACCTAACGTCGTCATCTGCGCCGTGTGCGGAATGATGTTCAGCATGAAATACGCCGAGCCATCGGCCTGATCGGCAATGTCATTGACGGTCAGCGACACGCCATCAATGGTTATCGATCCTTTAGCCGCGATATAAGGCGCTAGGCTGCCCGGTGCAGAGACGGTGACTTTCCAGCTGTCGCCCACGGTTTCGCTGCCAACAATATGACCGACCCCATCGACATGGCCCGTGACAATATGTCCGCCCAATTCATCGCCAACCTTCAACGCGCGTTCCAGATTCAATTTGGTACCGGCCTCCCACATGCCCGCCGGGGTGCGTGAAACGGTTTCTGCAGACGCATCAATGGCGAACCAACCTTCTCCCTTGTCGACCACGGTCAGGCAAACGCCGGAACAGGCGATAGACGCGCCGATGGCGACAGTGTCCATGTCATATGCACAGTCAATCACGAGGCGCAAATCGCCCCGCTGTTCGGATGAACGAATATTGCCAACGTCCGTGATGATACCTGTGAACATATATATTTTGCCTCTTTAATTGGCGCGTTCGTAGACTTCGAGACGGTCTTTGCCAAGACTGCGGGAATCGCACAGCTGCCAAAG
>DBOA01000206.1 GCA_002299195.1 Sphingomonadales bacterium UBA658 | reverse complement strand
TCGGTCGATTTTTACAAAACGCTTGGCCTTCAACAGATCGTCGACAGCCCTGACAACGGCTATGCGCGGTTTGAAATGCCAAATGGTGTTACCTTTTCGATCCACCAAAATGATGACTGCGCGACATCGACTGTGGTGTATTTTGAAAGCAAGCGGTTGGATGCGTGGGTGACGGAACTGACCAGCCAAGGATATGTTTTCGAACAAATGCCGCAAGACGAAAGCTGGGGTTGGCGCGAGGCGCGGTTGCTTGATCCCGCCGGGAATATGGTGTGCCTGTACCATGCGGGCGAGAACCGGCGATATCCGGCCTGGCGCATATGATTTTCGGTGTGGATGAGGCAGGGCGCGGGCCACTTGCGGGGCCAGTGGTGGCTGCCGCAGTATTGCTGAGCAAACCGCGCCCGTCTGGACTGGATGACAGCAAGAAACTCAGCGCCGCGCGCCGTGCCGAGTTGGAAGAAACGATAAAGCGCCGGTGCCAATGGGCGGTGGGCATTGTGGATGTTGATGACATTGACCGGTTGAACATATTCGGTGCGACGATGTTGGCGATGACGCGCGCGGTTGAGGGCTTGTGTGCTCAGCTTGTGTGCGATCCCACGGAGGTGCTTGTCGATGGCAATATGACGCCGTCGGGCCGTCGGCCCGAATGGCGGTGGAATGCGCGGGCCATTGTGGGCGGCGATGCCCTTGAGCCATGCATTTCTGCGGCCTCCATTATCGCGAAAGAACATCGTGACCGGATGATGTGTGAAGCAGCGCAGCAGCATCAACATTATGGTTGGGAACGGAATAAGGGGTACGGAACGCCCGACCATTTGGCTGCCTTGCGATTGCACGGGCCAACGCCGCTGCACCGCAAAAGCTTCGCGCCCGTGTCACAAATGCTTTTGCTGTGAGTTTTTTTGGTCAGTGAGTCATTCGGGCAACACCACTACCGGTTGAGTCCCGTTGGAATCGCGAGACTCCATATCTTGTGCCGGACTCCTTTCGTTCCACCTAAATGGCCCCGAATCGCGCGACTCGCCACGATTCCTTATGTTATGAACGTCCTTGACCTTGCCCCCGCGCTGACTCATCGCAGTTTCATTCAGTTTTGAGGAGTGAGCCGTGGGCGTCATCGAGAAAATCAGGCCAGCAGTAAAATCGAAGGCGGTTGAGGTCCATGACCTGCCGCGGAACCAGATTTTGCGGATGGACTGCATCGAAGCCATGCGGTCGTTGCCCGATTGCTCCATCGACATGGTGTTCGCTGACCCGCCCTATAATCTTCAGCTCGGCGGGGATTTGCTGCGTCCCGACAACAGCAAGGTTGATGCCGTAAATGACGAGTGGGACAAGTTTGCCAGCTTTGCGATTTACGACAAGTTCACCCGCGAATGGCTTGCTGAAGCGCGCCGCATTTTGAAACCAGATGGTTCCTTGTGGGTGATCGGCAGCTATCACAATATTTTCCGTGTCGGCACCGCTGTGCAAGACGCCGGATATTGGATTTTGAACGATATCGTCTGGCGCAAGTCCAACCCGATGCCCAATTTCAAAGGTACGCGTTTCACCAACGCGCATGAAACATTGATCTGGGCATCGAAAAGCGAGAAGTCGAAATACACATTTAACTATCGTGCAATGAAGACTTTAAACGATGAACTTCAGATGCGTTCTGACTGGTTGATCCCCATTTGCGGCGGACAAGAACGGTTGAAGCGCAATGGTACCAAGGCGCATCCAACACAAAAGCCAGAAGCTCTGCTGTACCGCATATTGCTTGCTTGCACGAAACCGGGTGACGTCGTGCTGGATCCGTTTTTCGGTACAGGCACAACTGGCGCAGTTGCGCGCCGTTTGGGTCGTGACTGGATTGGTTGCGAACGCGAATCTGTCTATTGCGAAGTCGCTGAAGAGCGCATCGCTGCCGCATTGCCGTTGGACGAAAGCGCCATCAAAACCATGCAGTCGCCAAAGTCTGCACCAAAGGTCGCCTTTGGCCAATTGGTTGAGGCGGGTTATCTGAACCCCGGTACGAAAATCTTTGACCGGAAGCGTAATTTTGAAGCCGTTGTTCGTGCGGATGGTTCGATCCTGTGCGGTGCCGTTGACGGCTCCATCCACAAGGTGGGTTCGACCATTCAAAATGCACCAAGCTGCAATGGGTGGACATATTGGCATTATGCCGCAGCTGACGGCGCGTTGAAGCCGATTGACGACCTGCGCCAGACCTATTTGCTCGCCACGGAACCATGAACAAAATCTATCTTCGGCCCACTGGCTTTGTGGAAAGCCCCCAGCGGCACGAAGGTGAATGCTTGCGGCTTGCAGGCCATATGCTGTGGTTCTCGCAATTTGAAGTTATCCAGCGAACCGCATCGTCAACGCAGCGGCAGATGGTATCCGTCCGCCAATGGAACACATTTGTTGCCGGGCTTCCTGATGAAGAGCGGCAAAAGGCGGCCAGATTAGTCGAGCGCATCACTGCGGCCCGGCCAGCATTGCACATGGGCGCGCGGACAATCAGGCTGGATCAGCCGCATGTGATGGGAATCATAAACGCCACGCCCGATAGCTTCTCAGACGGTGGAAAGAATGTTGACGTAGACGTCGCCGCCGAAGCTGCCTTTGCGATGTCGAGCACGGGCGCTTCGATCATCGACATTGGTGGTGAATCGACACGGCCCGGCGCGCCATTGGTGTGGGAAGGCCATGAACTCGCCCGCGTGGAACCGCTCATCCACCGATTGTCGGGGGCAGGGACTGCGGTTTCCATCGATACGCGTAAAGCCTCGGTTATGGAGGGCGCGGTTCGCGCTGGCGCGGCGATGATTAACGACATTTCTGCATTGCTCTATGACGATAGGGCGTTGGAAGTAGCGCGCGTCAGCGATGTTCCTGTTGTTCTGATGCACGCGCCTAGCCAGAGCAGTGACCCGCATAAAAACGGGGTCTATCACGATGTTGTTTGCGACGTTTTTGATTGGCTTGAGGACCGCATCGCTGCGGTTGAAGCATCGGGCATAACGCGCGACAAAATACTCGTCGATCCGGGCATTGGCTTTGGCAAGTCGCTGACCGAAAATCTCGCGATCATTAACAATCTGTCTGTCTACCATGGGCTGGGCTGCGCGATATTGTTTGGCGCGAGCCGGAAACGGCTGATTGGCGCATTGTCCAATGAGGCGGACGCGCAGCACCGTTTGGGTGGGTCCATTTTTCTGGCGATGAAGGCGGTTGAACAAGGTGCGCATATCATTCGGGTGCATGACGCCGCCGAAACGGTGCAAGCCGTGCAGGT
>DBOA01000085.1 GCA_002299195.1 Sphingomonadales bacterium UBA658 | reverse complement strand
CCTGCTGCAGACGCTGCTGCTGCTGCACCTGCTGCAGACGCTGCGAAAGAAGCTGCGAAGTAATATTCGCGCTTTTTAGCGAAAGTTTTTGATAAGGGCTGTTCTGCTTGCAGGACGGCCCTTTTCTTTGTCCGCCGTACACAAATTGGATGCCGCGCGCGGCGCTCCAACCAAAACATCGCAATAAGGCGTCAGTTCTGGTGGTATGAAGCCACGGCGCGCGATACAAATTGCATGAACGTCATCCGTTGCGGAATAGACGCCGTCGTGCTCCCCATCATCACCGCGATAGCGTAACGTGTGCCATCTGGCGCTGTCATAATCCCAATATCATTATATCCCGTCGATACCGGCGGCAAAACCTGTCCGGTTCCGGTTTTGTGCAAAAAGCTCCAACCCGCCGGCACCCCTGCCTTCAACCGGTTGGGTCCACTTGATGTTCGCGACATGATATCGAGCATGATGCGCGTTGACGACGCCGACAACAGCTCGCCCTTGGCAAGCTTGGCCAAAGCGCGGACAATGGCTTGCGGGCTTGCCCCATCGATTGGGTCGTTCAGATAGCGGTCAAGCGCAGCCTTACGCGCGGCCAGCGGCACAGCGTCTCGCGCGGCATAAAAGCGCTGGCCAATCGCATATTCCTGTTTCCAGTCAAGTCCGGCGATGCCGCTTTGCAAAGCGCGTTCGCCCGGACCAAAGCGGATCGCGCCCAAATTCTTACGGGCGATGAAACTGTTGACCGCTTGCGGGCCACCTACGGTGCGCAGCAGCGAGTCATTGGCGGTATTGTCACTCGCGCGAATGGCTTGCTCCAGCAGGTTGAGGACTGAAACTTCAATACTGCCATTGGCGATCACCTGATCACGGATTGGCTGATGAAAAACCGCCAGATCATCGCGCGTGATCCTTACTTTCTGGTCGAGGCGCAGCTTTCCTTGATCAACCATGTCCAACACGGTGAGCACAACCCACGTTTTGGATACACTTTGTTGGGGAAACAATTCATCCATCCTGCGGCCTAAAACCCATTCGCCGCCATCCACGCGCATAATGGCAACACCAGTCCGCCCCGGAAACAAGCGCCATTGATCTTGAATCAAATTTTCCAGACCGGCAGGGGCGCGTGTAATTGCGGGGCGTGCAGGCGCTACAACCGCTGGCGCTGGGGCTTGTGCTGTCGGCAAAGCGGGTCCCCGACGCACTGGCGCAGATACGCACCCCGATAAAACGGATAACAGCGCCAAAGAAGCAAGGCCTGTTTGGCCAGCTTTATAAACGCGCTTGGTGGTCTTCGAAAACATTTGAGCCATACAGCTGCAATAGAGGCCTCGCGGTCCATCTGTCACCGACAAAGGGTATTTTTGCGACCAATGATTCGATGGCGTCGACGAGACGAGTCCCGATCAATAGGCAGGATCGTTCGGCAAGTCCGTCGCGCGGGGAAATCTTGGGTATCCTGTTTAAATAGGCTCAGCCACGACCGCGATAAGGAGCAACGCCCTGATCAGGCAGCCACAAGCCCTTTGGCGGCTCCCCCGATTGCCAAAACACATCGATAGGAATTCCGCCGCGCGGATACCAATAACCGCCGATACGCAGCCAATGCGGCTTCATTTCGGTGAAAAGTCGCTGGCCAATGCCAACGGTGCAATCTTCGTGGAAGGCGGCGTGATTACGAAACGAACCCAAGAAAAGCTTCAGCGACTTTGATTCAACAATGCTTTTGTCTGGCGCATAATCGATGACGAGATGCGCAAAATCGGGCTGCGCCGTGACCGGGCATAAAGACGTAAACTCAGGCACGGCAAAGCGGGCGAGATACAGCGTGTCGGGGCGCGGATTGGGGACATAATCCAGCTCCGCCTCTTCAGGCGTTTGGGGAAGTGCGCTTTGCGTACCCAGATACATCGGCTTTAGTTCGTCAGTCATAGCTGCGCATTTAGCGGTTTCACCACGGGAAGCAAACGGGTCATCGCGATTGCGCAAGATATGCACTTCGCGCGCATGCCAAAACGCATGCGGATGGGTCAACGCGGGCTTTTCCTGAAAACCTGTATCGTGCCCCGGACATGGCCTCGCTAACGCTCCGATCATGACGACATTGATTCCGGTACTCGGCGACCAACTAAGCCATGCGCTTTCGTCATTGGCGGGGCAGGACAAAAAGACGTGCGTCATTTTGATGGCCGAACTCGATGAAGAGACGGCCTATGTGCCGCACCACAAATCCAAAATGGCGTTCATATTATCGGCGATGCGCCACCATGCCGACGACCTACGTTCAGCCGGATGGACCGTCGACTATGTGAAGCTGACCGATCCTAAAAACAGCGGCAGTTTTACCGGCGAACTCGCCCGCGCGATGGAACGGCATAGCGCATCCGCCATTTGTGTCACGGAAGCTGGCGAGTGGCGGGTGAAGGCCATGCTGGATAGCTGGGCCGACCGGTTCGATGCGCCCGTAGAAGTGCGCGCGGACGACCGCTTTTTGTGTGACCATGCCGAATTCGAAAGCTGGACCAAGGATCGCAAGCAGCTGCGCATGGAATATTTCTATCGCGACATGCGGCGTAAATCGAAATTGCTGATGGATGGCGATGCACCCGTCGGCGGGCAGTGGAATTTTGACGCGGAAAACCGCAAGCCGGCCAAGCGCGATCTCGCGATGCCACAACCACTGCATTTCGCGCCGGATGATATCACGCAGGATGTCATCCACATGGTCGAAGAGAAATTCGCCGCCAATATGGGCGAGACCGCGAAATTCGGTTTTGCGGTCACGCGCGCCGACGCGCTGAAACAGCAAGCACATTTTCTGAAACATGCCCTACCGTACTTTGGGGATTATCAGGACGCAATGCTCACCGGCGAGCCATTTTTATGGCATTCGATTTTGTCGCCGTACATCAACACCGGATTGCTTGATCCGCTGGAATTGTGCCGCGCGGTCGAAGCGCAATATCAGGCCGGCAAAGTGCCCATCAACGCTGCCGAAGGCTTCATTCGTCAGGTCATTGGTTGGCGCGAATATGTGCGCGGCATTTATTGGCATGCTGGTCCGCAATATGTGGAGAGCAATGCCCTTGGCGCCGAACGGCCACTGCCGGAATTCTACTGGACCGGTAAAACCGACATGCATTGCCTGTCGCAAACCGTCGATCAGACAATCGCATATTCCTACGCCCATCATATCCAGCGGCTTATGATTACAGGCAATTTCGCGCTGCTGGCGGGCATCAACCCGGTCGACGTGCATAGATGGTATCTCGCCGTTTATGCCGACGCGTATGAATGGGTCGAATTGCCGAACAGCCTTGGCATGAGCCAGTTTGCAGACGGCGGCATGCTCGCGTCAAAACCTTATGCGGCCAGTGGCGCCTATATCAACCGCATGTCGGATTATTGCTCCGGCTGCCGTTATGATGTGAAACAAAAAACGGGGCCCAAGGCGTGTCCCTTCAATGCGCTGTATTGGGAATTTATTGCGCGCAACGAAGATAGACTGCGCAAGAACCCGCGCATGGC
>DBOA01000132.1 GCA_002299195.1 Sphingomonadales bacterium UBA658 | reverse complement strand
CCGTAATCCTTGGTTTCGCCGGTAAAGACGCGGTTGGCGCTGACCGAGATGTTACGGCCATAGCCTTGGTTAAACGCAGCCAATGGCTGGCCAAGGTCACGCAATACGTTGACGATGTTGTTGGATGTGGCTGTTGAAGCCACGCCGGTCGTGCTTGGGTTGTTCAGGTCGCCAATGAATTGATTGACGGACCGGTCGACATAGGTCGCGGCACAGCATTCTTCGTTTCGCGAGGTATAGTCTGCAATCAGACGTACCGACAGCGCATCGGTTGGTTGGAGCAACAACTGGCCGCGCAGGAAGTAGCGGTTACGATTGTTGATGTCGCGGCCATTTTGGTCGTCGCGGTAGAAACCGTCACGCTTGACGTAAACGCCATCAACGCGGAACGCGACCTGGTCCGAGATTGGGCCAGTGATGCTGGTTGCAGCGCGCATGAAGTCATAATTGCCGTAGGTCAGCTCGCCGTTGACACCAAAGGTGAAGCTTGGCTTTTTGGAATAGATGCTGATGAGACCCGCCGACGAGTTACGTCCGCCCAATGTACCTTGAGGTCCACGCTGCACTTCAACACGGTCAATTTCGCCGAGTTCGTTCAGACCGATGCCCGAACGCGAACGGTATACGCCGTCGATGAAAACAGGGACCGAGCTTTCGAGGCCGGGATTGTCACCGACCGTTCCGATGCCGCGAATACGGGCCGAGCCGTTGGCTTCCGAACCCGTCGAAGAGACGAGCAACGAAGGTGCAACCTGGTTCAGCTGGCGAATGTCGTTCGCGCCGCTATTTTGGAGGGTTTCGGCATTAACTGCGGAAATGGCGACTGGCACGTCAGACAATAGCTGGCTGCGGCCTTGCGCGGTTACAACGATTTCTTCTTCCGCTGTATCGTCGGCCTGAGGGGTCTCCTGCGCAAATGCTAGGCTTGGCACTGAAAGCGCAAGGCAAGCGGCCGATAGTCTCAATGCATGGCTGAGGGATTTGTCACGTCGTAACATATGCTTCTCTCCTGTTTTGAAATTGATATGTTACAATATAACGAATGGACGCACGGCTGTCATTGCCGTTAACAGCGGTTTTCCTGAAATTTATTCTGTGCGTCAATATTGCCACATTGACATTCTTGACGTTACGGAAAGCCTATTCAGTTTGAACAGACTTTTCCGTAACATATCAAGCAATGCTGCGCAGCAATTTGCTTATAGTTTTACAAGCATCTTGCCGGTGTTTTCGCCGCTGAACAGGCCGATAAAGGCTTCGGGTGTTTTCTCCAGCCCGTCTTTCACTGTTTCACGGCCCTTGACTGCGCCAGATTGGATCAGGCCCGCCATATCGGCGTTGAATTCCGGAACCTGTGCGTAGAAGTCGGGGTAGAGGAAGCCCTTGATCATGATGCGCTTGCCGATGATCATTGGAAGATATTGCATCGGTTGGGCTTTGAAGTCATTATACACGTCAATCATGCCGCAAATCGCAAAGCGGGCCCATGCGTTGGATGTGGCAAGTGCCGCATCAAAATGTTCGCCGCCGACATTGTCAAAATAGACATCGATGCCGCTTTCGCCCATGTCTTTCAGCGCGGCCATCAACTGCGGCAGCACCTTGCCGGATTTATAGTCGATCACGGCATCGGCACCGAGTTCTTTGACCCACGCACATTTTTCTGCGCCACCGGCTGAACCAATGACTTTCATGCCCTTGGCCTTAGCAATTTGGGTGACGGTCGAACCAACAGCGCCCGCTGCGGCCGATACGAAAATGACTTCGCCAGCCTTCGCTTCGGCAACCTTGAGCAAGCCAAACCATGCGGTGCCGCCGGGCATGCCGATGATGCTGAGCCAATGTTGATCGGGAACGCCCAGATCGGGCAGTTTAACCGGCGGCATGCCCGCAGGTGGCGTCTTTTCACCGCCGAATACGGCACTGTCGCGCCAGCCAGCCATATGCATGACCTTTGCACCGACGGGATATTCGGCGTTGTTGCTTTCGGTTACAACGCCCACTGCGCCGCCGGTCATGGGTTCGCCAAGCATGAATGGATCGGCATAGCTTTTCGCATCGTTCATGCGGCCACGCATATAGGGGTCAACGGACAACCAGCTGTTCGCAACGCGGAACTCGTCCGCGCCCAAAGGCGCATCAGGTGCTTCGATCATCGCAAAGTTGCTGTCATTTGGAAGCCCGGCAGGGCGGCTAGCTAAGGTCCATGCACGCATTATCTTGTCTCTCCATTGTTGTTCTTGTCCGCAGCATGTGCTGCAGCATTTTTATATACAGACCGACCGCCGACCCATGTTTCTTTCACTATGGCATTACGCAGTTCACGCGGGCTTGCAAGCAATGGGTCGACATCAATCAATATGAAGTCGGCATAATGCCCGGGGGTTAACGAACCAAATTTGCCTTCTGCAAAGGCCGCGTAAGCAGCGCCGGTGGTAAAGCCGGCAAGCGCCTGTTCGCGCGAGACGCGGTCTTCGGGGCGCCATCCGCCAAAGGGTTGGCCTTCGGCATCTTCACGCGTCATGGCCGCTGCCAATCCGACGAAGGGATCGGCGGACTCAACGGGTACGTCTGAACCGAACGCCAGCTTGCCGCCAGCGCGCGCGATCGATTGCCACGCATAAGCGCCGTTCAGCCGCTCTTGGCCAAGCCGCGCCTCGGCCATCAACCGGTCGGATGTCTGGTGCACCGGCTGCATCGACGAAATGATGCCATGTTTGCCGAGCTTTTGCAGATCAGCGGGGTCGACGATTTGGACATGCTCAATCCGCCAGCGCATATCGCCTGTATATGTTTCGGACAGTTCCTCAATCGCGCCGATAACTTCGGCATTTGCGGCATCGCCAATCGCGTGCACTGCGGTCTGAAATCCGTCCATCGATGCCCGCACCATCAGGTTGCGGATTTCCGCACTCGCCAGAAACTGCAGGCCAGTCTGTCCGGGCGCGTCAGAATAAGGTTTCTTCAGCCACGCACCCCGGCTGCCCAAGGCGCCATCAAGATACAACTTCACGCCGCCCAGCCGCAATTTGTCGTTGTACAACCAAGGGCTTGGTGCGGGGCCCGCAATGGCGACCATATTGTCAATACCACCGGCATAGGCGAAAATCCGGACGGTCAGCCATCCCGCATCGCCTGCACGGCGATAGCTTTGCCAATCGTCCATCGACGTGCCCATGTCGGCAATCGATGTGATGCCCAGACTGTGCAGTTTCTTTTGCGCTTCGCCCAAGGCGACATCGCGTTCCAACGGCTTTGGTGCGGGCACGAATTTGCCAACCAGATCAGCAGCGGAGTCAACAAAAATACCGCTGGGTTTGCCGCCAGCCAGTTCAATGCGGCCGCCCGGCGGTGATTTGGATGCAGCGGTGACGCCCGCGATTTCCATCGCTTTGCTGTTGGCCCATCCGGCGTGCCCATCGACGCGCTCAAGCCATACAGGCCGATCGTTAACAGCAGCGTCTAAATCTTGAGCGGTCGGGAAACGGCCAAGGCCCCATTTTTCCTGATTCCAACCCCGACCGATAATCCAGCGGCGTTCGGGATATTTCGCCGCATATGCCTTTATCGCGGCTTGCGCTTCGGCAAGGCTATTGGTTCCGGACAAATCCAGCGTCAGCAATTGAAAGCCAAGGCCCATGACATGGCCGTGCGCATCAATCAGGCCAGGCAACAAGGTTGCGCCGCGCCCATCGAGGCGGAAATCGAGTTGTTTGGGAAGTCTGTCTTTCTTGGTCAGCAGCTCGGTGACTTTGCCATCCGTGCCCACCAGCATCGCGTTGAACCGGATGACCTTGCCGTCCTGATCAAGCGTGATGCCGTTGACATTCTCGACCAATCCGTCGGCAAAGGCGGGTGCGGCAAGCGCGAGTAAGGCGAACGCAAAAAACCGCTTCATCCCTTGGGCAGCCTTTTCACAATCGCACTGGTGTCAAGCCGGCCGCCGCCCATATGTTGCACATCGGCGTAAAATTGATCGATGATCGCGGTAATTGGCAAGGTCGCGCCAACGGCGCGGGCCTCTTCGAACGCGAGGCCCAAGTCCTTGCGCATCCAGTCAACGGCAAAGCCAAA
>DBOA01000145.1 GCA_002299195.1 Sphingomonadales bacterium UBA658 | reverse complement strand
CTGCGCCAGTTCGAACACGAAGAAATCGCCCGGATTTTTCACCTGCGCGACGGTACAGGCGTAAAGCCAAACCGACTTTAGCATGACCTGCGTATCAAATTCGAAAGCGTCTTCGCTGACATATAATTCGCGCGGCAAGGTATGGCCCTTGCGATCCTGCGCAAGCAAATCGGCGATGGGGGCGAAACGAGACATTGGCTTAGCTCTTCAGTGCATTATTTTCAGGGTCGAACGGCGAGTCCGCAATGATCGTCGCCTTGTGGCGAACGCCCAAGATCGCAATTTCAAACTCTGCACCTGCCTGCGCCAAATCAGGCCGGACCATCGCGAGCGCTAGCGACTTGCCCACGCGCCAACCATAACCGCCAGAGGTCACGCGGCCAACGACATCATCGCCATGATAAATCGGCTCAGACCCGCGCGCATCGGCATCGGTTACGCCATGCACTTCCATCGTCACAAGCGTATTGGCACCGCCCCGTTCCTGCCATGCAAGCAATGCATCGCGGCCATGAAAGGTTGGTTTCTTTAGGCTGACAAAGCGGTCCAACCCGCTTTCAAAGGCAGAATATTCAACCGACAATTCACGCGGGATCAGCTTGTAGCTTTTTTCGAGCGCCATTGACGTCATCGCGCGGATACCGAACGGCTTAATCTCAAACTCTGCGCCAGCCTCCATCAACCGGTCGAAAATATAATTCTGCATTTCGATCGGATGATGGATTTCCCAACCAAGCTCGCCGATGAAATTGACCCGCAGTGCATCGACCTGCGCCAGACCGATGCTGATTTTCTTGCCCGTCAACCATGGGAAGGCTTCATTGGATAGGTCGGCATCGGTCAGCTTGGCTAACACATCGCGCGAACGCGGGCCCGCCAGAACGAGCACGCCCATAGCCGTTGTCAGCCGTTCAAAGCTAACGGAGCCATCCCGCGGCAGGGCCTTTTTCAAATAGTCATGGTCATGCCGCTCATATGCGCCAGCCGAGACAAGATAATAACGCTGCGGTGCGACTTTATAGACGGTGAACTCACTGCGCACGCCGCCCTTGTTGGTGAGCAGATAGGACAAGGTTACACGTCCGACCTTTTTCGGCACCGCATTTGTCAGCAGCTGGTCGAGCCAAGCTTCCGCACCCGTGCCTGATATCTCGCATTTAGCAAATGCGCTCATATCCTGAATGCCGACTTTTTCGTGCACATGGCGACACTCATTGCCGACATGTTCGAAATAGTTGGACCGACGGAACGACCATTTTTCGCGAATCGGTTGATCGGCAACGACGGGATGATTGTCGTTCAAAAGCACGTCCGGCTTGTCGAGATCAGCTTCGCTGAGCGCATAGCCCTCCGGCGCGAACCAGTTGGGGCGCTCCCAGCCGAACACACTGCCAAATACCGCACCGAGCGCCTTCATCCGGTCATAGCAAGGGGTGCGCCGCAATGCGCGTCCCGCTTCACGCTCTTCATCGGGATAATGCACGGTGAAGACCTTGGCATAAGCTTCTTCGTTCTTCTCAATCAGGAATCCGCGGCCCGCATAATCACCAAAGCGGCGCGGATCGACGCCCATCATGTCGATGGTAGGTTCACCATCGACAATCCAATGTGCCAATTGCCAACCTGCGCCACCTGCGGCGGTAACGCCAAAACTGTGGCCTTCGTTGAGCCAGAAGTTTTTCAGGCCCCATGCCGGCCCGACAATAGGTGACCCGTCGGGCGTATAAGCGATTGCGCCATTATACACGCGCTTGATGCCAACCTCGCCAAAGGCTGGCACGCGCTTCATTGCGGCGAGAATATAGGGCTCTAGCCGTTCGAGCGCATCAGGGAACAGTTCATATTCGCTGGTTGCCGAAGGGCCATCAACATAGCAGGCCGGCGCACCCAATTCATATGGCCCCAACAACAGACCGCCCGCTTCCTCACGCATATAATAGCTTGCGTCGGATTCGCGCAGGACGCCCATTTCGGGCAAACCAGCTTTTTTGCGCGCCATGATGTCCGGATGCTGCTCAGTCACGATATACTGATGCTCGACGGGGATCACGGGGATGTCGAGGCCGACCATTGCGCCTGTCTGACGCGCGAAATTGCCGGAGCATGATACGACATGCTCGCAGGTGATGTCGCCCTGATCCGTTGAAATAAGCCATTCGCCATTGGGCTGCTGCGTGATCGCGGTGACGGTTGTGTTGCGATAAATGGTCGCGCCGCGCTGCCGCGCGCCCTTGGCCAATGCCTGCGTGAGATCGGCGGGCTGAATATAACCGTCATCGGGATGCTGGATAGCGCCGATAACGCCGTCCATATCCGCAAGCGGCCAAATGTCTTTCACGTCGTCAGGGCTCAGGAAGTTGACATCGACGCCAATGGTGCGCGCAACGCCCGCATAATAATTATACTCATCCATCCGGTCTTTGGTGGTCGCCAACCGGATGTTCGTGACTTGCGAAAAACCGGCATGCAGGCCGGTTTCTTCCTCTAGCGTCGGATATAATCCTACCGAATATTGATGCAGCTTGCCGACGGAATAGCTAAGGTTGAAAAGCGGCAAAAGGCCCGCGGCATGCCAGGTTGAGCCGGAGGTTAACTCCTTGCGCTCCAGCAACACGACGTCGCTCCACCCCATTTTGGCAAGATGGTACAACGTGCTTACGCCGACAACGCCACCACCAATTACAACCGCCCGTGCTGTGCTCTTCATAATATCCACCAATTTTCGTTATCGCGGCCCTATGTCAGACTAAAAGCTGGTGCGGCAATCGGATTGCGCCATGGAATCACAGCAACAGGTTTTTCTAATATTAAATATTAGTACTGTTTACTTGGTGACCAAGCAAGGCCGGGAAAAGGCGCTGATTTCATAGCGTGTCGTGACCGAACAATATGCGGCTGTCAAAGTACCGTTCGGTCCGCCCAATGCGTATGGGTTCCGCTGCTGATCTTATGTGGCAGGGCGATTCTGCACACCGGCCCATCAGCAAAGCGTTTGCAGTCGATCAGAATGCACTCCGACGTTCCACGGTTTTCGTCGGTCACAAAGCTGACAAGATACCCATCGTCTTCGTCTGTGGCGCCCACGCGCGGGGCGAACGGCGCTTCGCTGGCATAGCGACCATCGGCGAGCTGGACTTCCCATGACTCGCCGGTAACCAAATCATGTTTGACGAAGCCTGTGAACAGGAACCAGCCCGGCTTTGACGTCGTGCTATAGGCATAACGGTAGGGCAGCCCCAAATAACGCTGGTTCATCATCCCGAACTCTAAAATCCGGTCATCCAACCGCTCTTCGCGCGTGGTGCCATCCTTCAAGTTGAAGCGCCAACGGTGCAGCTTGGGCTTAAAGCTATGTTCGTCGACATAGGCCATCATATGCCCATAGCCGTCGGCATTTTCGATCGGTGGCGGATAGGGATCCTCTTCGAAATAGCCGTCGAGGATGACCTCGTCCCCTTCCTCATAGGCATTGATGAAGTGCAGGACAAAGGTCGGGTCCGCTTCAAACCAGCGAATATCTTCGGGTTGGCCATAACGTGGAATGAGCGCAAAACGCGATGGCAGCCCTTCGTGCAGCCGCGTCACATGGACATCACGCTTCAACAGCTCCTCATCCCAGAACAAAGGAAAGTCGCACAATATTGACCAGTTTTCGGTGAACATCATGTCATGCGGCAACCGCGGGCCGGGAAGCGGGATGGGCACATAATGCGCAAGCTTTCCGCTGCGGTCGACCACGCCATAATGCATATAAGGCGCATGTTTGGAGTAGTTGAAAAACAGCAGCTCTCCGGTGCGTTCATCAACCTTAGGATGCGCCGAAATGCCGTCCAGCGGCACCCAGGACGCAACGCCCTCTTGCTCCAGCGTTTCAGGGTCGAGCACATAGCCTTCCCCGCACTGATAAAAAGTGGACACAGCCTTGCCGGCATGCACGATGATATCGGTGCTCGATGAATCCTTGAGGCTGCCATGCGCGCCAAAGCCGGGGCGTTTCGACACGCTGACCTTGTCCATCAACCCGCCCCACAGCGAGCCGCCAGCATCCTGCTCCGCCTGAAAACAACGGGTGCGTACAAAGCGATTGCGATAGCTTGCCTTACCACCCGAAAAATCAATCTGGTGGATCATGCCGTCGCCATCAAAGGGATGGTAACGCCCAAGCGGCTGATGGACTTGGTTTTCGGTGTTGCGCAAATACACGCCGTCAATGTCGTCAGGAATGCTGCCTTCGATCACCTCAAGGTCAGTCGCGGTGACTTCTTCATGCTGCGGCGTCCACGCACCGTTGAGATAGGGGTGGTTGCTCGGCTGCAGCGTTGCTTTCACCGGTGGCAATTTGTCGACTAGCATTGCGTGCTCTCCTCAGGCCTTAGCCTAGGTCGAAAGTCACCCCTTGCGCAAGCGGCAGTTCATTCGAGTAGTTAATCGTGTTCGTCGCGCGGCGCATATAGGCTTTCCATGCGTCCGAACCGGATTCGCGGCCACCGCCGGTTTCTTTTTCACCGCCAAAGGCCCCACCGATTTCAGCGCCGGATGTGCCGATATTGACATTGGCGATGCCGCAGTCGCTACCTTCTGCCGACAGGAACCGCTCGCACTCGCGGACGTCTGTCGAAAATATTGAGGACGAAAGCCCCGCGTCGACACTGTTTTGAAGTGCGATGGCGTGCGCCAAATCGTGATAGCGGAAGATGTAGAGTATCGGCGCAAAGGTTTCGCGCAATGCTGGGCCGTTGTGGGCAGGCATCTCGACCAGCGCAGGCCGGACATAGACAGCTTCCAAGTCCATCCGATCACCGCCCTTGATATTTGCGCCAAGCGCGCGCGCTTCATTAAGGGCGACTTGCATGCCGTCATATGCCGCTTCGTCAATAAGCGGTCCAGCAAGGTTGCCGCTGTCTAGCGGGTCGCCAACCGCCATGGATGTGCTTGCCGCTTTGAGTGCCTCTACAAAATTGTCATAGATCGCATCATGCACAAAGACGCGGCGCAGGCTCGTGCACCGCTGCCCGCTTGTGCCGAACGCGGAGAACAAGACGCCGCGTAATGCCAATGCAAGGTCGGCCTTGTCGCTGATGATCGCGGCGTTGTTCCCTCCAAGTTCCAATATCGTCTTGGCAAAACGCGCGGCCGCAACCTGTCCGACTTTGCGGCCCATCTCCGTGCTGCCGGTGGCAGAGATGAGACGGATGCGGGGGTCCGCGACCAAAGCCGCCCCAACGTCGCGTCCGCCGTGCACCACTTGAGATACATGCGCTGGAGCATCGCCAAATGCGGTCACCGCGCGTTCAAAAATGGCTTGTACGGCCACCGCCGTCAGGGGGGTTTTTTCCGATGGTTTCCAGATAACGCTATTACCGCACACGAGTGCCAACGCCGCATTCCATGCCCAGACGGCGACCGGGAAATTGAACGCAGAAATGACCAGAACCGGCCCCAAGGGATGCCATTGTTCCATCATGCGGTGGCCGGGACGCTCGCTGGCGATGGTAAGACCATGAAGCTGACGCGACAAGCCGACGGCGAAATCGCAAATGTCGATCATTTCCTGCACTTCGCCCATGCCCTCAGACAACGGCTTCCCACATTCGATGGTGACAAGGCGTGCCAGCTTTTCCTTATCTTCGCGTAAGGCATTGCCGAACAGGCGGACGAGCTCTCC
>DBOA01000105.1 GCA_002299195.1 Sphingomonadales bacterium UBA658 | reverse complement strand
CGTCGCTTGTGACCAAGCCGCAGCACTTCTTCTGTGGCTTCGAAAAGATCGGATAATAACTGGCGCTTTCAACTGTTCCAGACGCCTGGACCAACGGCGCGAATGTCCACCACCGTCAAGACGAGCAGCAATTTCAACCGTTCAGGCGACTGAACCGCCTGCGCAAAATCCAATATTGTTTTGAAGTCGGCAAGGTCACGTTTGAATGATGTTGCGGACATCAACAAATGGTGGCGTACCAACCAAGCAACTGTTTCGGTCTCTGCGGCTGATAAACCAAGCCGCGGGCATAATGTTTCCGCGACCTGCGCGCCTAAAACGCTGTGGTCTCCGCCGCGTCCCTTTGCAATATCGTGCAGCAAGGTTGCCACATACAATACCCTTCTGCTGACGATATTCCGCATTATGGCAGCCGAAAGCGGGTGATCCTGTTTCAGTTTTCCGCTTTCGATGTTCGCCAATAGCCCAATGGCGCGGATCGAGTGTTCGTCGACGGTGTAATGATGGTACATGTCGAACTGCATTTGCGCGACCACGCGCCTGAAATCGGGAATGAACCGTCCAAAAATCGTGGATTCGTTCATCCAACGCAATACGGTTTCCGGATCGCGACGTGACGTCAGAATATCTAAAAAGAGCGCGTTGGCCCGCGGGTCCTTTTGGACCGCCTTATCTACAAGCCGAGCATCGCGCTGGGCCGTCCGCATGGCTGAAGGGTGAATTTCTAGCTCATGCAAATCCGCGAGGTGGAAAATTTCCAATAGCCGAACGGGGTCTTCGACGAAAAACTGATCATTGGGTAATGCCAAACGACCACGGTCAAGCTGGAAGCCATTGAGCTTGCGTGGTTTGCGGTTGAAACTTGGGATGAACCGACGGCCTTTTTGAGCCATGGCTTCATCCAAATGCGCCAAGAATAAGCCCGTAACGTCGCCCACAGTTTTGGCATTCAAGAAATAATAATGCATGAACCGTTCAACCGCCGAACGACCGGGGCGATCAGCGAACTGCATCTGTTCGGCCACTTCGCGCTGCAAATCAAATGTCAGCCGTTCCTCTGCGCGGCCAGTAATATTGTGCATATGACAACGAACGGACCACAGGAAGTTTTCGGCCTTCCTGAAACGGTTATATTCTTCGACCGACAATAGCCCAACATGGACGAGATCAGATGCCGTTGAGACCTTGTGGATATATTTTCCAATCCAATACAAGGTATGTAAATCGCGCAGGCCGCCTTTGCCGTCTTTGATATTGGGTTCCACAACGTAGCGGCTGTCGCCCATGCGCTTGTGCCGTTCATCGCGTTCGGCCATTTTCAAGCGCACAAAATCGGGCGCCGTATTTGCGACCACTTCGTTCCAAAAGCGTAATGCGGCCTCTTCGTACACCGCACGATCACCCCAAACGAACCTGCTTTCCAAAAGCGCGGTACGGATCGTCAGATCTTCTTGCGCCATTTTCACGGTCTCGTCCAAAGACCGGCTGGATTGGCCAACTTTCAGGCCGAGATCCCAGAGAAGGTACAAAATCGCTTCGACGACTTGTTCGGTCCATGAGCTTCTTTTGTACGGGGTAACAAACCCGATATCGACGTCGCTGTGCGGCGCCATCTCGCCGCGGCCATATCCGCCCACAGCAAGGATAGCGATCCGTTCCGATGCCGACCGGTTCGCCGCAGGATATGCGTGAACGGTCACATAGTCGTAAATAAGCCGGACAATCTGATCGACCAGAAAGGCTTGCTCTGCGGACGCGCGGTAACCCTGTGACGGGTTTTCACCCAGTCGTCTTTTGATTTCGGCGCGCCCGTCCGCCAACGCGCCTTGCAAAAGCTCGAGGATCTGCGGACGGCAGCGCTGAGAACCAACCTCTGCGACAATAGACTCAACTTTATCGGCAAGCGCAGTCCTGTCGATAATGTCGCGTTGCTTTATAATCCGGTCGGGCGTTGAAGTCATACAGACACTCTAGGCGCGTTCACGCCCTATGTCAGCATCAAGCAGAAACCTTTGCGTTATATTCCCGGCGCAAAGCAACGCGGTCGATTTTCTGGGTGCCCAGACGCGGCAATGGTTCCGCCACTTGCCAGAAATGGGCCGGGATTTTGAATGGTGCTAGCCGCGGCGCAAGGAACGCTTTGAGCTCATCCTCGGTCAGCTCTACCCCATCCTTCGTCTGATAGACGATGCCTGGAACTTCCCCATATTTGTCATCGGCAATGCCAAACACGGATAGCTCGACAATCGAGTCATGTTCGTAGGCCGCGGCTTCGACTTCTGGGCAGCTGATATTTTCGCCGCCGCGAATGATGATGTCTTTTTTGCGGTCTACGATGAACAGATAACCGTCTTCGTCGAGATAACCGATATCTCCGGTCCGGAAGAATCCGTCAGCGGTAAACGCGTCACGCGTCGATTGTTCGTTGTTCCAGTAACCGTTGAAATTCGCGATGGTGCGAATACCGACTTCGCCGCGCTCACCTTGCGGAAGTACATTTCCATCATCATCAAGCATTTGCACTTCGACCAACGGCTTCGTGGCTGGTCCAGTGCTGGTGGGCTTTTCCAGATAATTATCGGTGAAGTTGCCGCAGCCCACGCCGTTCGTTTCAGTAAGGCCATAACCCAGCAGCGGATAGCCCCAGCTCATTTCCTTGCGGATTTTTTTGACATGTTCCACGGGGCGCGGCGCTCCACCAGCCGCAAAGGCCGTGCAGCTGGTAAGGTCATATTTGTGACGGTTCGGGTGCGTCGCGAGTTCAATGCTCATCAACGGAACGCCAACGAAATAGCTGATGCGTTCTTTTTCGATGATGCGCATGGCTTCTTCCGCATCCCATTTCGGCATCAATACCAACTTGCGCCCAATCGCGAAGCTTTGCAGAACCAGCGGGATTGAGGCGGTAACGTGAAACAGTGGCACGTTGACCAACGCCGATGGCTGGGCTGGCATGGCCTGCCCCGTGGACGAAAGAAGCTCGAAAAAGACGAGTGTTTGGCCGACGTAACTCATCGCGCCCTGAACCACGGCCCGGTGGTCGGATACCGCGCCCTTGGACTGCCCCGTCGAGCCTGACGTGTACAAGATCGTCGCATTGTCTGTGGGATCCAGTGTGGGCAGTGGTGTTTCTGCGCCGCCGCCTTTTGATGTCAAGACAGACAGGCCTTCCGTCGGCGCGCCATCATGACCGAATATCAATAGCTCACAACCACCAATGTCGTGCCCTGCCAAGCGCGCAGCGCGCTGTTCGTCCGCAAGGACATAGCGACAGCCGACCATGCGGATGCCTTCGGCCAATTCGCCACCTTGCCACCAGCCATTAAGCAGGGTCGCAACGCCGCCGGCCATGACGATCGCCATATAGGCAATGATCCAATTGGCCGAATTGCGTGCGGCGATCCCGACCCTGTCGCCTTTTTGAAGCTTGTGCCCGTCGACTAAGCCGCCGGCCAGCACGCGCGCTGCGGCATAAGTTTCGCGAAAGCTTAGGCGGATGTCGCCATCTACCAAAAATTCTTTGTCCGCATGCGTGGCGCAAAAAAATGCCAGATAGTCGGCCATGTTGCCGGGTGCTTTCGCCAGCATGGGCAATTGCACACCAAATTTTTCAACATAGGTCACCGTTAAAGGGCCATCGTCGGTCATGAGACGATTTATGGTAGCGTCGATCGCAAGGTCCAATTGGGACGGCATTTGATTCTCTCCTAAACTCTTTGT
>DBOA01000026.1 GCA_002299195.1 Sphingomonadales bacterium UBA658 | reverse complement strand
ATCACCACATCGCGCCACAGTTGCGAGGTTTCGAGCACATTGGCCTTGTCCACCGAGCATAATTTCTTGCCCCGCGCCATCGCGGTTTCAAAGCCGACGCGGGCAATGCGGCGCACTTCATCCTCATTATAGGACATGATGTCATAGCCTTCGCGCTTGCCATCGGCGGTTTTGCGCATACCCTTTTCACCGAAATATACATCGCCATTCAATTCGCGCACGATGACCATGTCGATCTGTGAGGCCACTTCGGGACGAAGCGCGCTGGCATCCGCCAGTTCGGGAAACAAGGTCGCGGGGCGCAGATTGGCGAACAAGGACAGTTCCTTGCGCAGCCCCAATATCGCCTGTTCGGGCCGCAAATGCCGTTCCAATGCATCACAATCGGGGTCGCCCACCGCACCAAACAATATCGCGTCAGCGCGCTTTGCAAGGTCCAGCGTTTCGGGGGGCAGCGGATGGCCGGTTGCCTTATAGGCCGCGCCGCCAACCAACGCGTCTTCAAAGGCCAGTCCGTCAATCGCCAACGCGTCCAATACGCGCCGTGCTTGGGTGATGACTTCGGGACCAATTCCATCCCCGGGTAATAAGGCAACTAACAAGGCGGCATTCCTCAAAAGAAACCGTAGTGCTGAGCCTGTCGAAGCACGCCTGTCGATATGGCGATGCCTTTCAGCGCCCTTCGACAGGCTCAGGGCTACGGTGTTGTAATCATGCCTCCCCTGCCAAGTGCAGCGCGGTTATGCAACTGCCCTTTTCAGGCGTTCCACCAACCGTTCGCGCGCAGCCATAACATCGGCGCGGCGGTCGCCCAGAACATGCGCGACCAAACGCTTGCGGTTTTGCGCCATCATCGCCACCGGCGCGCTATCGGCGTCATAATCTTCGGCATAGCCAAGCTCGGCCAGCAATAAGGTTTCATATTGCGCAATCGCGCCCGCCCAGACCCGTGCGGCAGGCGCCAGCTCAATCGCGGACAGCAACCCGTCGCACGCGCTGTAAACGCGGGGGTAAGGCACGCCTTCGGCCAGCGTTGCCGCGGTCAGCGCGGTGACCCAATCAATCGCCGCAATCGCCAACGGCTCGCCCAACAAATGCGCGCGGCTGTGCAGGGGTTCCGGCGTCAGGCGCGCCAACTGCCCCGTTATGCGCGTGCGCCATTCGCCGGTGATGACATTGCCGGGGATCAGCACAGGCCGTAATTGCCGCCCGCGCGCGCCCTGCACATAGCCCGCAAGCATGCCGTAATCTTCGGAAAACGCGCGCACGATGGCACCAGTTTCGCCGTGATTACGGACTGCACAAATGATCGCGGATGCCGTTATGTCCATGCGCCCTCATGCCAACACTGCGGCATGAGGGGAAGCGCTATCCTGCGTCGCTGTGTTCGCCGCTGATCATGAACAACGTCACGCCTGCATATTTTTCTGCGCCAGCTTCGAATAACGGGTCAATTTCGAACAACTGCTCAGTCAGCTTCAAATCATTGAGGCCAAGCAAATGAAACGCGCCCAGTTTTTTCTCACGCGGCGGCTCTCCATGTTTTTCGAGCGTAATTGCGTCGATAAACAGCGCATTGTTCTTGGAATAGAGCACGTGCGGCGCAAGCTTCATCGCCACATTATTGTACGTGGCGGTCACACATTTTTTGAGCGCAATAGCCTCAAGCAGCAATTGGTTGGTCGTCATCGGCTTAGATTATCCAACCAACCAGCGCGCGCAAGTGAAAATTGTGCAGTGCAGCATTTTCATCAGTGTGCTTGCTTGGCATGCTCAGCGATCAAATCCAATATGCGGCCAACTTGCGACGGAGGCAGATCGTGCGCCATTTCGTCGATGATCTCCAACCGTGCGCCGGGGATGTGCCGGGCGATATCCTCGCTGCCTTCTTTGGGCACGAGCGGGTCCGCACCGCCATGCACCACAAGGGTGGGCACCGTAATTGTCTTAAGCCGTTCAACGCGGCTGCCATCGGCGATGATCGCCAGCAACTGCCGCCTGGTGCCGACCGGATAATAGCCGCGGTCGAACGCTTTGGCCGCCATTTCGGCGTGGGCATTCTCTGGGCGCGCCGGATCGGGATAGGAAAACGCATTGACCAACTCGGCTCCGAACGCGACAGCCTCCTCTCGGCTGGCGTCTGGCGGGCGTTTGACCATGAATTGGCGCTGGATATCGGCGCGCGCGCCGGGAAGCCCAGCCTTACCACTCGACGACATGATCGATGTCATGCTCAACGTCCGTTCGGGGTGGTTGGCCGCCATCAATTGGACGATCATCCCGCCCATCGACGCGCCGACCACATGCGCCTTGTCGATGCTCAGCGCATCCAGCAACCCAATGCCGTCTGCCGCCATGTCACCCAGCGTGTACGGAACGCGCACCGGCAGCCCTATTCGCGCCTTGAACATAGTCCAGGCCAGATGGGGCGCCTTTGCCCCCTCCATCCGCTGTGACATGCCAACGTCGCGATTGTCATAATGGATGACGCGGTAGCCCTTGCTGACAAGGCCGTGAATGAACTCGTCGGGCCACGCAATCATCTGCGCACCAAGACCCATGACGAGCAGGATAACCGGACCATCGGCGGGGCCGTTTTCCTCATAATATATGTCGATATTGTTGGCGCGGATATTTGGCATAAACTTCTCACCTACCCGCCTTTCTAATCAGCTGCTGAACAACTGCAAGGCCACATCATCCGCCCGCGTGGTAGAAATCATATACCGTCTGCGCCACGGCGGCGGACACCCCGGGTGCTTTCTGCAAGTCTTCAAGGCTGGCATTGCGCACGGCGCGCGCGGTGCCAAAATGCAGCAATAGGGCTTTTTTGCGCGAGGGCCCGATGCCGGGCACTTCGTCCAGCGGGCTCACGGTTATCGCCTTGCTACGCTTCGCACGGTGTGCGCCAATGGCATAACGGTGCACCTCATCGCGCAGGCGTTGCAGGTAGAACAGGACGGGCGCGTTCACCGGCAAGGTCAATTCGCGTCCGTCGGGGAAGTGAAAAACCTCGCGGCCATCGCGGCCATGATGCGGGCCTTTGGCAATAGCGATCAATGGCACGTCATCGACGCCGATTTCCTCCAGCGCCGCCTTCACGCTGCTCATCTGCCCCTTGCCGCCGTCGATAAGCACCAGGTCAGGCCACTGCCCGCTATCGCGGTCGGGATCATCTTCCTGCACGCGCGCAAAGCGGCGCTGGAACACCTCGCGCATCATCGCAAAATCATCGTCGGTCGCGGCCTGTTTGATGTTAAACTTGCGATACTGGCCCTTGATAAAGCCTTCGGGTCCGGCAACGACCATCGCACCAAGCGCATTGGTGCCCTGAATATGGCTATTGTCGTAAATCTCAATCCGGCGGGGCGGTTCAGGCAGTTCGAACAGGTCCGCCACCTCTTGCAGCAACTTGCCCTGCGTCGTGCTCTCCGCCAAGCGCCGGTCCAGCGCCTCTTCGGCGTTGCGCGTGGCCTGTTTAACAAGGCGCACGCGGTCGCCGCGCTGCGGCACGCTGATTTCAATCTTACGCTCGGCACGTTCGGACAATGCCTCCGCCAACAGATCGGCTTCGGTCAATTCGCGGTCGAGCAATATGTTTTTGGCGGGCGGCACATCTTCGTAAAATTGCGCAAGGAAGCTGGTGAACACTTCATCCTCGGTCATTTCGGCAACATGGGACGGGAAAAACGAACGATGCCCCCAATTTTGCCCGCCGCGAATGAAAAACGCCTGAATACCCATCACGCCATTGCGGTGGGCCAAGGCAAAGATATCGGCATCGCCAATGCCCTGCGCATTAATCGCCTGCGACCCTTGAATGAAGGTCAGCGCCTTCAACCGATCGCGCAGCATGGCCGCACGTTCGAAATCGAGCGCTTCGGCCGCGCCCTCCATTTCCTTCGCCAGCTTTGCCTGCACGGCCGAGGATTTGCCGTCGAGGAAGGATTTGGCATCAGCAACCAGGCCGTCATAGGATTGGTCGTCAATCCGGCCAACGCAGGGCGCGGAGCAGCGCTTGATTTGATACAACAGGCATGGCCGGTCACGGTTGTTGAAGAAACTGTCGGAACAGCTGCGCAGCAAAAACAGCTTTTGCAACGCATTCAGCGTCTGGTTGACCGATCCGGCGCTGGCAAAGGGGCCGTAATAATGCCCCTTGTTCCGCCGTGCACCGCGATGTTTCTGGATACGCGGGAATTTATGATCCGCACGCAGCAGGATGAAGGGGAAGCTTTTGTCATCGCGCAGCAGCACATTGTAAGCCGGGCGATAGCGCTTGATCAGCTGCGCCTCCAACAACAGGGCCTCCGCCTCACTATTGGTGGTCACAATCGTCATCGAACGCGTCAGCGCGACCATTCTGCGCAGGCGATTGGGCAAGCGATCAATCTGCACATAATTGCCGACGCGGTTTTTCAACGCGCGCGCCTTACCGACATATAATATTTCGCCGCGCGCGTCGTGCATCCGGTACACGCCGGGTTTCAGCGGCAAGGTCTTCAGAACATTGCGGATGGCGGCAGTGCCAGTTTCCAGATCAGGTGTATCCGCACCACGCACCGCATAGGTCGCCTGCTCCTCGTTAAAGCGAGAAGCCGCATTGGGTTGATCGGGGCGGTCGGCTTTGGACATGTCGGGGTGATGTAAGCAACGTCGGTGCGCTACACAATCTCATTCCCGCAAACGCGCGGCATGATTATATATCGGAACATGTGTTCCCGCCTGCGCGGGAACCACGCAGCTTAGTTCAGCGACGCGATCGATTGGTCGATCAAGGCTGCGTCGGCCTTTGCATCATGATGCGCGGCGATCAATTGCGCTGCCGCAGCGGCGGCAGCACTTGCGGCCTTGTTGCGGACATCGGCAATTGCGGCGCGCTCGGCAGCAGCAATCTTTTCTTCAGCGGCCTTCGCACGGCGTTCGATCAATGC
>DBOA01000048.1:2762-2913 GCA_002299195.1 Sphingomonadales bacterium UBA658 | reverse complement strand
GGCCCGGAACCAAGGCTCCCCCCATACCGGGCCAGATAAATTATTTCGGTATCTGCCACCGTACGCGGTTTGAATACGAACCTTGAACCTTTTCGCCATTTCGAACGGCGGGTTCAAAGCGCGCACGGCGCTTCACGTTGGTGCAGGTTGC
>DBOA01000048.1:0-2546 GCA_002299195.1 Sphingomonadales bacterium UBA658 | reverse complement strand
AATTATTTCGGTATCTGCCACCGTACGCGGTTTGAATACGAACCTTGAACCTTTTCGCCATTTCGAACGGCGGGTTCAAAGCGCGCACGGCGCTTCACGTTGGTGCAGGTTGCCGCATCAAGATCCGCATGGCCGCTTGACTGCGTAACTTGGCAATCAATGACACGACCATCAGCGCCGATAGTAACGCGGAACCCGGTTGTACCCTCACGCTCCTGCTGCAAAGCACGCGACGGATAGTCATTCGTGTTTGCCCAGTTGCCTGGGTTGCCCCGAGGCTTCGCGTCAGCAGTAGGACCTGCTGGCGGCGGTGGAGGCGCTGGCGGCGCGGCTGTCGGCACGATTGGAGCCGCCGGTGGCGGCGTATCAACCGTACGAACCGTTGGTGGCGGAGCCACCGTAACCACCATTGGCGGAGGCGAAACGACCGGAGGATCGATTTGCTTCTCTGGCTCTGGTGGTGGCTCTTCTTCTTCGGGTGGCTCTTCTTCTTTCACGTCGACCACGGTCATCTTTTCCTTGATCGCGACGACCGCATCATATGCGAGGCCCGTCACCAAGGCATAACCGAGGAAAGCGTGAAGAAGGAGTACAATGACGACAGAAACCAAACGGTTTGTGCTCATCCCATCTTGATCAGCATATGCCATGCGGAAACAACTCTCCTACCTTCAAAACAAAATAGTACACTAAGGACGCACGTTTTACGATGCCCCCCCGAATTACCCTCGCGATATCGAAAACTATTATTTTTTGATCGATTCATCGATCCATTAGCCAACCCTAACAGGCCAAGCAATCCGGATTCTGCGATTCAGACGCAATTCATGGAAAGGTTCACAATATGCTACAATGTGATACACGTAAAACTGGCGACGGACGTCGGCTTCGGAAAGGGATGTTTAATGCGATTTGCGCATACAAAAATGAGTTTATGCTTGGTTTTGACGGGTTTGGGTACTGCCGCATCTGCACAACCTGTGGCCACCCTGCCCCCTGCAATTGCCATTGAAGCAGAATCGGCGAATTATTCGGATGTTGCCGATTTGGTCGTCATATCGCCTTTGATCATTGATGTTACGGTCCGCAAAGCTGCTAAAGTTGCCCCGGAACAAGCCATAGGCGTACCCGTATCGCTTCAGCGTATGCTGATCGAAGCGGATGTTATGGCGTTGATTCGCGGCGAAGGCGGCATTGCCGACCGCGTCCGATTTGTGCTGGATGTGCCCAAGGATGCGAAGGGCAAAGTGCCCAAGTTGAAAAAACAGCGGTTGTTTCTATTTGGTAGCACTGTTGCGAGCCGAACGGGCGAAATCCGCTTGTCTCGCCCCAACGCGCTCGCAAATTTCAGTCCGACCAATGATGCTTTGGTCCGCCGCATCACACAAGAGGCTGTCCTGCGTGATGCACCGCAACGCATCATAGGTGTCGCCAGTGCTTTCCATAGCCCTGGAACGGTGCTCGGTGAGGGCGAAACACAGATTTTCCTGAAGACCGAAAAGGACCAACCAGTCTCACTTACGGTTCTTAGCCGGCCGAATGAGCAAAAACAGTGGGCGGTATCGACAGCTGAAGTCATCGATTCGTCTGCGACCGCGCCGGAACGATCCACATTGCTATGGTATCGGCTAGCCTGTGGCCTACCGCGCAGCCTTCCCACCGACCGAATTGAAACAACGGGCGGTCAAGACGCTGCGCGCGCGCAAACTGACTATAAATTTGTCATAGATGCGCTTGGGCCATGTGGCCGTAAGCGTTAGGGGGCCTCAAATCAGGATCGACGCGTCCGCGTTCACCGCGATGCGCCCGGCACCCACATGATATCACCACCGCGCGTCGAATTGATCAGGCGGCACAGCACGAACAAATAGTCGGACAGGCGGTTGAGGTAGTTCAACGCCTGCGGATTTATCGAAACGTCCAACGATGCAGCGACCAGCGCCCGTTCGGCTCGGCGTGAAATGGCGCGCGCCATATGCATATGCGCTGCTGCCAAGCTGCCGCCCGGCAAAATGAAACTGGTCAACGGCGGAAGTTGCTCATTGGCTTTATCGATCGCTGCCTCAAGCCATTCAACTTGAGACGACACAATCCGCAATTCCATCGGCGATGGTTCAAAGCTTTCGCCGGGCGTTGCGATATCGGCACCCAGATCAAACAGGTCGTTCTGGATACGCCGCAACTCAGCGACCAAAGGTGTTTCCCCCTCATCCGCTGCCAGCGTCTGAAGCGCTACGCCGAGCGCGCTGTTGGTCTCATCGACTTCGCCAATGGCGTGTAAGCGCGCATTGGTCTTGGACACGCGCGAGCCATCGACGAGGCCAGTGGTCCCGTCGTCGCCGGTGCGCGTGTAAATCTTGTTGAGCTTTACCATCTCTGATGCCGCCCGCTTATTGCGAGCCGGCGACCAAGACGAGCACAGCAAGCAAACCGATAGTAATTGCCTGCCATTTGACGCGGGCAAACATCATCTTGTTCTGCACGGTGAGCGATTTGGGTAGCCCTGCTTCGTCAACATCTGCAGGTCGCAAATTGGCGAACGCGTG
>DBOA01000013.1 GCA_002299195.1 Sphingomonadales bacterium UBA658 | reverse complement strand
CTATATCGAGCCGCTCAACCTGCTCCAAATCGATCGCATGAAACGCCACCGCGCCGGTGAAGCCGACGAACGCATTGGCGAGGGCATTCAGTTGACGATCAACGCGATAGCGACGGCGTTGCGCAATAGCGGGTAGCGACGCGATAGGTCGCTTCGACCAAACCTATTGCCCCTTCGACAAGCTGTAAAATCACCGCTTCCCCTGCCGCATCTGCCTGATATGAGGTTGCCATAAACAATATCAGGAGAGTTTCGATGCGTATAACCCAAACTGCCCTTTCTGCCGTTGCTGTGGCGCTGGTCTATATGGCCACACCAGCCATTGCGCAGACCGCAGCCGCGGCACCGGTTGCCTCAGCCGAGGTTGACCAGAACGCCGCGATTATGGCGTTTTTCGACGAATATGATGCGCAACAGCTTGCGCGCTCGCCTCTCGGCAAATCCTATCGCGGCATCAAGGACAGCGACTATGGAAAATGGGACGATGGTTCTGACGTAGCCGAAGCCCGCAATTATGAAGCCGAACGTTCGGCGTTGAAAGAAATGCGCGCGCGCTTTGAACCCGCCAAGCTGTCGCCAGAAAACAAGCTCTCCTATCGCCTGTTTGAAAAGCGCGCAGCGCGCAGCGAGGGCGCATATAAATATAACGACTACGGCTATATCTTCGATCAGATGAACGGCGCGCAGAGCCAGATCCCCGCCTTTCTCATCAACATCCACCGCATCGATACCAAGTCCGACGCCCGCGCATATGTGAACCGGCTCTATGGCATTGGCCCCGCAATGACGGAGGCTGTCGGCCAAGCCAAAACGCGCGCCGCAAAGGGCATCATGCCACCCAAGTGGGTCTATCCTTATGTCATCGCCGATTCGCGCAACGTCATCACTGGGGCGCCTTTTGATGGCGGTCCTGACGCGCCATTATTTGCCGATTTCAAGGCGAAGGTCGGCAAACTGAAGATCACGCAGGTCGAAAAGGAGATCTTGATTGCAGACGCGGCGCAGGCGCTCACCAACGCGGTGAAGCCTGCTTATGAGGCGTTGATTGCCGAAATGACGGCGCAGGAGAAAGTCGCTGGCACCGACGACGGTATCTGGCGCTTCCCCGATGGTGCTGGATATTATGCCGAGCGGCTGGCCAACTACACCACGACCAACATGACGCCAGACCAAATCCACAATCTCGGTCTTGCGCAGGTTGCGCGCATCCAAAAGGAAATGGGCGTCGTCCAAAGCAAGATGGGCGTGAAGGGCGACCTTCAGGCCTTCTTCAAATATATGCGCACGGAACCCAAATTCTACGCACCCGAAACCGAAGAGGGCCGCGCGCTCTATTTATCCGAAACGCAAAAGGCACAGGACGCGGTCACACCGTTATTGCCCAAATGGTTTGGAATATTGCCCAAGGCGCCGTTGGTTGTGAAGCCAGTGGAAGCATTCCGTGAGAAATCGGCAGGCAAGGCGTTTTACCAGCGCCCCGCGCCCGATGGTTCGCGCCCCGGCACCTATTACGCCAACCTCTATAAAATGGCCGACATGCCGCTGACCGAGGTTGAGGCATTATTCTATCACGAAGGTGTTCCAGGGCATCATTTGCAACTGGCGATCCAGACCGAACTCAAAGACGTGCCCGCCTTCCGCCAATTTGGCGGCGTTACGGCCTACTCCGAAGGCTGGGGCCTCTATTCCGAGAAGCTCGCGAAGGACATGGGCCTATACACCGACCCGGCGCGCGATTTTGGTCGGCTGCAGCTGGAACTGCACCGCGCGATCCGCTTAGTGGTCGATACCGGCTTGCACCACAAACGCTGGACCCGCGAGCAGGCGATCAAATATGTCGAGGATAACTCTGCAGACGCCCCCGGCGGCATCGTGAAAGCCATCGAACGCTATATCATCTACCCCGGCCAGGCGACGGCGTACATGGTCGGCCGCCTGAAAATCAGCGAACTGCGCGACAAGGCACAAAAGGCGCTTGGCAAGAAATTCGACATTCGCGGTTTCCACGACACGGTGCTGAAATCAGGTCCGGTGCCGTTGGATGTGCTCGAAGAGCAAGTCGATGCTTGGATTGCGTCGCGCAAGTGAAGAAACGAACGGACAGCGCCTAGTCTGACGGCGCTGTCCCTTCGTCAATTGCTCGCGTTCCGAAACCAAAATATATCCGCCCCAGGCGCCCAGTTGCGGCTTGTTGTCTATGCGCGGGCGCTTGACCAGAAATTGTCACGCGGCGAGGGGTAATGCCTTGGCAAAACCAGTGCATCCAACTGCATATGTCAAACAGCGAAATCTTCCACCTTAGCCGACGAACGCCATCACAGAGCACGGCCCTTGCGATAGTGCAAAAATTGCACTATCATTTCACCCATGCCTCGACTTATCCGCTTTTCTAATTGCGAAATTGCGATGTTTTTCGGGGACCATCATCCGCCGCATTTTCATGTGCTGGCAGGCGAAGGCGCGGCGCAGGTTCGGATTGAGACGCTGGAGGTCATGAATATGTCAGGTAAGCTCGACATACGCGAGGCGCTCGACTGGGCGGCGGCGAACCGCGACATGCTGATGGCGAAATGGGAAGAGTTTAGCGGAGACGGAGTATGAGCATCGGCAAAATTACAGGTGTCACGCCCGTTTCGGCTTCGGTTATTTCGGTTGCTTGGGATGACAATGAGGTGACGGCCATTGATCTGGCACCGATAATTGCTTCGCGCACCGCCTTACGGCCCTTGGTCCAGGCGGATGAATTTGCAGCTGTTACCGTGTCGCAAGACGGCTGGTCGCTCGAATGGCCATGCGGCATTGACTTCGGCGCACCGCAGTTGCGCCGCTGGGCCGATGAGCAGGCTGGTCGCATTATGGATCCTGCTGCTTTTCGTGCGTGGGTTGAGAACCACGGTTTTACGATCGATGCAGCGGCAGCGGCGCTTGGCCTTTCGCGCCGGACGATTGCCTATTATCTGTCGGGGGAGCAGCCCATCTCCAAAACGGTCATGCTTGCGACCATCGGTTATGATGGGCGGCAGGCCGCCTGATTTCTACTCGCTGGCAGGTGCCCCTGCTGCCACAACCTCCCGCACCCCAAAATCGAAATGTATCCGCACCCAAACGCCCAGTTGCGGTTTGTTGTCGATGCGCGGGGGTTTGACGAGGAACTGCCACGCGGCGAGGCGGAGGGCTTTGGCGAGGCCAGTGCCGCGCGGGGTTTCCCCGATAATCTGGCAGTTTTCGACGCGGTTACGCTCCGCCATGCGGCAGGCGATGTCCGCCGAAGCGCCGGGGGGGATCCGCTTGATAGCAGCGAGATAGGGCGCGAGTTCGCTGTCATAGGGTTCGCGTAGCCACGCCACGGGGTAAAGCTGCGCGCCGCCGGGCCCGAGGCCCGGGCCCATCATGCCCTTGGCCCCCTGTCCTTTGCCCTCGCCTGATCCGCTGCCGCCGCTGGCCGGAAATTTGGACAGGTCCATGGCGTCCAATTCGGACTTGCTCACTTTGATATAATCAGGGCTGGGCGGCGGGGCCTTCACCGGATTTACCGGCGGTAACAATGGTATCGGGATTGGCGGCGTTATGGTTTGTTGCTGCTCTTTGGTCACCGGCGTCTTGGTTTCATTCTTTTCTGCCGATGATACCGCGTCCGCCTCAGCCTCCAACGAAAATGTATTCAGACCGCGCGTCCCTGCCGCTGGCCCACCAGACCGCATGCTTAGGCTGAGTATCGCGAGAATGATGATGGCTTCGAGCAAGAGCGCGATGACCAAACCAAGGCCCCGTCGCCGGACCAAATCCCACCGCGGTTCAGTGGTCCAATCTGTCTGTTCTGAATAGGCCATGCGCGCACGGCGACCTTTACGGTATCAGGCAGAGCTTGCAATGCGTGAATTTAGCAGCGCGTCGCGTGCCGCAGACTACAGCGGAACGAAGCGGACCTTCAATCCATCCTTTGGCTTGGGGATTGGCCATGCCTGCCAATCGGGCGCGTAACCATCTGCAATCTCTACGCGAACCGAGGTCAGCAGGTGATGCGTGAACAGCTTCATCTGCATATAGGCGAAATGCAGCCCAAGGCACATATGCGCGCCGCCGCCAAAGGGCACCCACGCATATTTATGCCGCGCCTTCACCTTATCGGGGGTAAAGCGCATGGGGTCGAACGTTTCAGGGTCCTCCCAATATTCGGGCATCATGTGGACATAAGATGGGCTGATGCTGACCGATGTGCCCTTGGGAATGTGATAGCCCATAAATTCGAAGTCTTTGAGCGCGCGGCGCGGGATCGACGGCACCGGCGAAATCATCCGCAGTGCTTCTTTAAACGCATATTCGGTGAGCTCGAACTTATCGAGGTCAGCAAAGGCAATGTCTGCCCCGGCGGGCGCGATGGCGAGGCACTCCTCGCGCAGTTTTTGCTGCCACTCGGGGTGTTTGGCGAGGTACCAGATCATCGACGTGACCGACGATGTGATGGTGTCATGTGCCGCCATCATCAGGAAGTTCATGTGGTCGATCAATTCGCCGTCCGACATATATTCGCCGTCTTCGCGCTTTGACCGGCAAAATTGGCTAAACATATCCTGCCGGTTTTCATTGCGGCGGCGCTCGGCAATTTGCGGACCGAAATAGTCGATGAGATATTTGCGACCAGCGACGCCTTTGCCCATCGCGGTAAAAGGAATGGGCGCACGGATCGGCGCGACCGAGGCTTGCACCATGTCGACGAAAGCCTTGTTAATCTTGTCGGCCTCTGGCCCCAAGGGGATCCCCAAAAAGCTGCTCGCGGCAACATCAAGCGTGAGTTGCTTGATCGCAGGATAGAAGAGCATGTCACCGCGCCAATCCTTCAACTGCTCGGCAAAAATGCGGTTCATATCTTGGGTGTAGGCGCGCATTGGGCCTGGTTTGAACGCGATACCCAGCGCACGACGGTCCATGCGGTGGTGGTCAAAATCCATCAGCATCAAGCCGCGGGGGAAGAGCAGATTAAGCACTGGGCCCCAGCCTTGCTCAGACGAGAAAAGCTTTTCCCGGTCGAACAGCATCAATTCATTCGCTTCGGCACCAACCAAGGAAATCGTTGGATTGCCAAAGGCGTTGGTGCGGAACACCTTGCCATAGGTTTTGACCATATGTGCGCCATAAGCAGGCGGATCGCGCAGCACGCGGAATGTCGTGCCGACAATAGGCAGGCCATTTTCACCCGGAATATGCGCAAGCTCGTCGATCTTTTTGCGCGGCACCCAATGCGGGTTCGCAGCTTCGCTATGGGCAAGGGCCATGGACTTCATTCCTGTTTAATTGCGCGGTTAATGTTTACTGCCATGGATGTCAGTATGGTGCAAGTGGGACATGGGCGGGCGGAGTAGGGGGCGCCAAGCAGTTTGGTTTGTCAGCCGAACCGTTCCTTGCCTCAAAATTTTCACCTTCAATTGTTGCTGCGGTCACTATAAATGGTAATTATGAGTTCAATGAAACTTTTCTCCTTGATAATTTTGGCGGTTCTTCTTTCAATGGGCACCTTAGCGAAGGCCTCTGGCCAAGACCCAAAGCATGATGAAAATAATATATCTAAGGACTTGGGTAACGATTTTGGCGAGATTTTCTCTCGCTGGAAAGTAGCGAACAAAAATAAAATACCCATTAAAGAAGATTTTTTTGATAGTCCCTCAGAAGACAATAATATAAGTGGCTCCGAACGCAAAAGGGATAAAACAACACATACGCCGCCGCAGGCTGAGGAATTTGCTCAAATTTTTTCTATTTGGCAGCAGCAATCCGCTCTAAGAAATCTAGAGCCGACGAGGGTGGTGCCAAAGCGTAGGGAATATGATTATCCAGGCCGCAGAATGCCTTACATTTCAAGCGATTTTGGATTGCGGTGGGATGCGATGTCGAAGCAACATCGCCTGCACAAAGGGCTAGATATACCAGGTGCGTTTGGAAGCTCAATCTATGCTACGGCAAATGGCGTTGTGAGAGAGGCCGGGTGGCGAGGTAGCTATGGGCTCTTTGTAGAAATTGAACACTCAAAAAGTGTCCGAACACGCTATGCTCATCTGTCGCGTATCAATGTTGTGACAGGACAAAAGGTTCGCCGCAACGACATTGTTGGTTTCATGGGGTCAACGGGGCGCTCGACCGGAAACCATTTGCACTATGAAATATTACTAGACGGCATTGCCGTTGATCCCGAGCCTTTTTTCAGTGAACCGAACTCGAATTTTTTCGCTAGCCCTTCCGCTAAACTTGCCCGTTGACAAAAAATAAAATGATTTCTAGTCGCCAGCTGGGATTAGCGACATAACTCTTGTTTTGGAAGCAGCAATGAAAGCAGTAATTCTGGCGGGGGGACTTGGGACCCGTTTAGGCGAAGAAACGTCTACGCGTCCTAAGCCTATGGTTGAAGTAGGAGGCATGCCAATCATTTGGCATATAATGAAAATTTACTCCACTTATGGGATAAACGAATTTATTATCTGCCTTGGTTACAAAGGCTACATGATTAAAGAGTTTTTTGCTAATTATCACTTGCATACGGCTGACATCACCATAGATCTTTCTAGCAATCGTTCAGAAGTTCACGAGAATTGGAGTGAGCCATGGAAGATTACGTTGGTGGAGACTGGCGCTGAAACGATGACCGGAGGCCGTCTTAAGGCAGTCGGGCAATATTTGGAAAAGGATAAGCCGTTTTGCATGACATATGGCGACGGTGTTGCCGATGTGGATATTGCGGCCCTCATCGCGTGTCATGAAGCGCACGGTAAAAAAGCGACCATCACTGCTGTTGCCCCGCCCGGGCGCTTTGGCGCTCTGGAGTTTCAAGGGGACCGGGTAAAATCTTTTGCCGAAAAACCAGATGGTGACGGTGGAATGATTAATGGCGGCTTTTTTGTACTTGATCCGTCGGTGCTTGATCTCATCGATGGTCCCGAAACGATTTGGGAGCAGCGGCCGTTGGAAACTCTTGCTGCCGATGATGAATTGGTCGCGTATCGCCATAACGGGTTTTGGCAACCGATGGACACTCTCCGAGACAAGTTGCAACTTGAATCATTGTGGGTGCAATCCCCCCCGTGGAAGACATGGTAAACGCTTCGTTTTGGCAGGACCGTCGTGTGCTCATCACCGGGCACACTGGCTTTAAGGGTAGCTGGCTCTCTGTTTGGCTTTCGCAAATGGGCGCGCGCGTTACGGGGTTCTCGCTTCCGGCGGATGAAACAAGCCTGTTCCGACAGGCGCGCATAGCCGATCTCGTCGAGCATATCGAGGGCGATATTCGCGATATGGACGCCCTTGAATCGGCGGTGCAGGCTTCTCGTGCGGAAGTTGTTTTCCATCTCGCGGCACAGCCGTTGGTGCGCAAATCTTATGAGGAGCCCGTGGAAACCTATGCCACGAATGTGCAGGGAACGGTGCACCTACTTGATTGCTGCCGGCGCCTCCCTTCTCTTCGGAGCATTGTCTGCGTAACTAGCGATAAGTGCTACGAAAATCGTGATTGGGTATGGCCGTATCGCGAAAGCGATCCAATGGGTGGTTATGACCCTTACAGCAGTAGTAAAGGCGCGGCTGAACTGGTTGTTTCAGCCTACCGACGCAGTTATTTTAATTCGGGGCCTTATCTTGCATCTGTACGTGCTGGTAATGTTATCGGTGGAGGAGATTGGGCGGAATCACGACTGATCCCAGACATTGTGCGCGCCATGATTGCTGGAGAAAAGCCGTTAATCCGGTATCCAAACGCCGTGCGTCCCTGGCAGCATGTTCTAGAGGCCTTGGGCGGATATAT
The DNA here is from genome assembly GCA_002299195.1 of Sphingomonadales bacterium UBA658. GTDB lineage: Bacteria > Pseudomonadota > Alphaproteobacteria > Sphingomonadales > Sphingomonadaceae > Sphingorhabdus_B. Next base: position 24,026 of record DBOA01000013.1, on the reverse strand, counting down.
TATGATCGCCGAACGCCTTTTTGCTGGTGACGAAGCCGTTGCCTGTGGATGGAACTTTGGGCCACGCGACGAAGATGCCAAGCCGGTCGACTGGATTGCTAATCGCCTTACCGCTTCTTGGGGGGCGCCAGGCTGGCAGGGTGAAGATGGTCCTAAGCCGCATGAGGCAAGGTATCTAAAGTTGGACTGTACTAAGGCACGTAGCGAGTTGGGTTGGAATCCCGTGCTTTCACTCGATGCGGCACTGACGCTAATTGTAGAATGGCACAAATTTGTAGAAAGTGGGGGGGACCCGATCGAAATTTGCTCCAAACAATTGAATCTCTATCGACGTCAATTGGCAGAAAAATTATTGGAGTCCAAATCCTACGCCTGACCAAATAGCATCGAGACCATTTCTATCCTCGGCAAAAGCGCAAATTTCGTTACAATCTACAATTTTTGAATAGGTCTATGTTCAATTCTAAGCAGAGGACAATTTGACTTATTCAATCAACATAATAAAGAAATTGATACATTCAATATAATCTGAATGAACTGCTACCGGGTAAGAATTCTATATGACTTTAGAAGACATAAAATGCTTGTCTGCATGACTAAGGGACAAAATGAGTACGGAATTGTTGCTGTTTGGCGACGGTCCTAATATGGACATCGTCACCCAACGCACCTTTTGCAGCGGCCATTGTCTTGGGGTCTGTACCTATCACATCTCATTCGTGGCTGACACTGTGCGGGACCTTCTCGTTGTCAAGCGCGCTTGATTACATCGGAGTAACCAAATGAATCTCTCACGAATTATCTCACTGAAGGGTGAATTCGAAGCCGAAGGCCTAACGCGCGACTCGGTTGCCGCCGAAGCCGCTTGGGCAGCGCGCCATGGGCTGCCCTATCTCGTAAAGATCGGCGGTTGCGAGGCCAAGTCCGACATGCGTTTTCTGATGATGCAGGGGATTGAGAGCATCGTCGCCCCGATGATCGAGAGCGCCTTCGCAATGCGAAAATATCAAGAAATGCTCCCAGACGGGGCGTTCAAGCACGTCGGCGTGACCATTGAGACTATCTCGGCCGTTGAGCGTATCGAAGCTATACTTGACGCAGGTATTAAGCTTACCGAGGTTACTGTTGGACGAAGCGACCTGACCGCTAGTTTCGGCGGATCGGGCGTGAATTGTCCGGAAACAATCTCCATGGTCAAAACCGTTGCCCGTGCAGCAAGAGCGAGGGGATTGAAGACTACAATGGGCGGGACAGTCAACGCAGAAACGTTAAGCCTGCTGCAAGAAGACGGCGAGTTGCGCGATCTCATCGCATCTGTCGAAACGCGTAAATGCGTCATGCCGGTCGAAAAGTTCCTTGAACCGGACGCTCTAATGGATGCTTTCGCTGTGGAAATGGTGCTGCTGGACATGCAAATCGCGTCTTATGGCGAAATCGGCAATGCAGCCCAGGCGCGGGCATCGGTCTTGCGGGAACGCCTGTGATGGAAATCAAGTTTGTCCTCGATTTTGACGGCGTGTTGTTCAACAGCGCGTTCGAGGCGTTTAGCGTGGCAAATCATGCGACCAAAGGGCGGGCCGGTTTTCGTCAGGACGTCAATTACGAGGAGTTTTTGGCATTCCGCAGCGTTGTGACCGACGCGTGGCAGTATAACCGGCTTTACGCCGCAAACAGTTCCGTTTTGCCGAATACGCTGCACATGATCACTCCGGATGAAGGAGATTGGAGCTTCTCGCGTGACTTCTTCGAAGCACGCCGTGTGATCATGGAGGACCCTGAATGGCCAAAGGTCATGCCGGCATATGATTTTTTCTTTCTGCTAAAACCGCTTCTGCTGCAATGCTCCGACCGCTTCGCGATTCTGTCGACGCGCAATGTTAGTTCTATTCATGAGGCCTTGGCGTTCAACGGCGTCGATGGAATTCAGATTTTCGGGCAAGAGGACATCCGCAAGCTGGGTAGCAAGTTAAGTGTCGCGAAATCACAAAATTGGCTCGACCCGAAAAAATATCTGGTTGTTTATGTCGATGACATGAACAGCCATCTCGAGCCGTTTCAGGGTCAAGTTCACCTGCCACTTCATGCCAACTGGGGCTATGATCGCGAGACATCATCCAGTCTGAACCAAAGTCAGATTCATATCATCATCTCTTCGCTTCTCTCTATTGCGGATGGAACACGCACATGAAGTATAGTGATCAGGTCGGCGCCTGGCTAAAGGCAGCTGGCTACACGCATTATTTTTACGTCGGCGGGGGCAATATTATGCACTTGACCGAGAGCCTCGACCGTTTTCTTACTGGGGTGCCGGTGGTGCATGAGGTCGCTGCCGGCATTGGGGCAGAGTATTTCAACCTGATTGCCGCACCGGCCAAGGCGCTAGCCCTGGTTACAGCTGGTCCGGGACAAACCAACATCGTTACCGCAGTAAGCGGCGCCTGGCTGGAAAGCCGGGAGCTGCTGGTGATAGGCGGCCAGGTAAAGACGTCTGATCTTGCGCGGGGACAAGTGCGCTCCCGCGGCATACAGGAGATCGACGGGGTTGCGCTTATGGAGTCGATGACAAAAGCGTCGACGCGGCTCGAACAGCCAGCTTCAGCTGCCGAGTTTCTAGCCATTATTGAGCCGAGTTGGACACCACGAAAAGGTCCGGTGTTTCTCGAATTCCCGCTTGATGTGCAGGCCGCCCATCGCGACGAAGAGCCCTTTCCGGAAATGTCCGCGCCGGTGCTGCAGATAGCAGAGGAAGACAGGGTGTCTGAGGTCGTAAGGCTCTGGAACAATGCTGATCGACCAATGCTGCTGATCGGCGGTGGTGTCGATATCGGCACAGTCGATGGCGTTCGCGATACCCTCGACAAGCTCTCACTCCCGACGATGACAACCTATAATGGCGCTGACCGCATCGATGGTGATGCGCCTTATTATCTCGGTCGACCAAATACTTGGGGTCAGCGCAGTTCCAACATCATCATCCAGCAGTCCGACCTTATCGTCGCGCTGGGAACCCGGCTTGGGCTTCAGCAGACCGGGTTCAACTGGCAGGAATTCGGCCGCGAAGCAAAAATCGTACAAGTCGAAATCGATCCGGCGGAATTGGCTAAGGGACATCCGCGCACCGACATTGCCGTCAACGCCGATGCGAATGATTTCATGCGCCGGATGCTGGCGCACGGACTGGAATCAAAGCCCGAATGGCTGACCCACGCCAAGCGGATCCGTGCGGCCATTCCGCGGGTCGAAGCGGTCAATCAAACCGGTGCTGGTTACCTCTCTCCTTATGATTTCATTGTAAACCTGGAGACGCTGACCCGCGATGACGACCTTGTAATCCCCTGCTCCAGCGGCAGCGCATTCACCCTCTCCATGCAGCTCTACAATCAGAAACTTGGACAGCGGGTCATTACAAACAAGTCTCTAGCCTCAATGGGATACGGTCTGTCAGGCGCGATCGGTGCAGCCATTGCGGCGCCTGGGCGCCGTACCATTTTGATTGAGGGTGACGGCGGTTTTGCTCAGAATCTTCAGGAACTGGGTACCGCAAGGGTTAATAATCTTAACCTCAAGATTTTCATCTTCGATGATCAGGGGCACGCCTCGATCCGGATGACCCAGAGAAACTATTTTGGCGGAAAGTATCTTGGATGCGATACGCGCTCGGGTCTGGGCCTGCCAACTTGGGACAAGCTGTTTGCTGCTTGGGATATCCCGGTCATGCGTTTGCCCGTAGCCTTTACGGAAGATGCTGATTTCCTTGCTGCAATGGCGAGTGATGGGCTGCATGCATTCATTGTGCCGGTGGATCCCGAGCAGACTTACCTTCCCAAAATCAGCAGTCGGGTAACGGAAAGCGGTTCGATGGAATCGAACCCGATCGACCGGATGACGCCTGAAATCGACTACCTAACTCCGGCCGGTATCGGGTAAGTTTCATGCGACCTCTTCCTACTCTGACCTCGGCAACGGCGCTTGCACCTTCCTCTGTGTCTGAACTTGTGAAGGACACACGGCGTATAGTCGTAGTGGGCGCGGGTGGCTGGGTCGGACGCGTCCTTCTGCGCGGTCTTCATTCCGCCTTGGGCGTTGATGCATTTTCTGAACGCGTATTCGCCTTCGGCTCTTCGTCCAGAATGATTGACCTTGGTGATGCAATCACCATCGCGCAGCGTCCGCTGGACGAACTTGCCTGCCTACACCCACAACCCACAGTTCTGTTTCATCTCGCCTTTCTGACGAAGGACAAGGTGGCATTTATCGACCGTGACGAATATCGCGAAACCAATCGCGCTGTTTCAAGCAATGTTCTCGAGGCGCTCAGCGCGATCGGCGCCGACCGGCTTTTTGTTGCTTCTTCAGGCGCGGCGGCCTTCGCCGATGACCCTTCTGCGAGCGAAGACCTGAGAATTTACGGTGCGCTCAAGCGGGAGGACGAGGATCGCTTCGTTGCTTGGGCCGAGGCTGATACAGGAAGGCGTGCTGTCGTTACGCGTATCTACAACCTGACCGGGCCTTTCATTAACAAACACGAGACATATGCGCTTGCGAGCTTCATCATTGACGCGCTTGCCAGACGCCCGATTTCTGTACGCGCACCAATGCGGGTGGTGCGCAGCTATGTAGCCATCCGCGAACTAGTCTCGCTTGTGCTATGCCAATTACTGGGATCCGGCGGCGTGCCAGTATGTCGCTATGACAGCGGCGGGGAAGTACTGGAGCTGCGCGAGGTTGCTGCCGAAGTTGCCCGCGCGCTGGGCGGAACTGTCGTGCGCGCGCCGATAACTGAGAGCCTTCACAATATTTACACCGGTGATGCTGAAACCTATGCTTCCCTGCTGGAAGCAGCAGGCATCGCGTCCGTGCCGTTGGGCCAACAGATCCTAGAAACTGCGATAACGATAGCGCCTGAGCTCCATTTAAGGTAACAAAAATGACCGAAACACAAATACCCGAGCCATCTACTATCTCACGATTATCGGACATTTACGAGACATCCATGCCCCGCTCTATCCTCACCGTTTCTGCGTTGTTTCTTGCGCTGGCTGCACTGCCGATCCCGCTGAATGCACAGACTTTCCCCACCTCAAGCGAGGCCGATCAGCAACTGGACGAAAACAACATACGCGATGACGTCGCTGTGGGCAACAGTCGTGAGACTGAGATCCAACCAACAGCCCGATTTGAACCTACGCGGGTAATAGACGAGAAGTCGAGAGACAGAACTCAGAATCCCCGGTCGCTGTTAGACCGCGCCTCGGCCAACATTCGCAAACCGGAGCCAAACGAGTTTGAGCTTTACGTCTCACGAATGATTGGGCGCCCCTTGCAGCGTTTCGGGGCCGACCTTGTCCTACCAGAAGGGCGCGACTTTGAACGGGCAGCCGACGCAACCATCCCCCCCGACTACCGCATCAACGTAGGCGATACGATATCGATCTCGCTAACCGGATCAACAGAGGGCAGCGTGGAGCGGACCGTTGATCATAACGGCCGTATTTTCTTAACCTCTGTTGGCGAAATTACACTTGCAGGAGTGCGCCAAGGCGACCTCAAAGCCGTGCTGATGACTGCGATAGGAACCCAGTTCCGCAATTTCCGCGTCGGCGTGCGGACTACGAAGCTGCGCGGAGTACGCGTGTTCGTAACCGGCTACGCGGTCAACCCCGGTGCGTTCTCAGTCAATAGTCTGTCGACTGCGTTCAATGCAATCCTTCAAGCGGGCGGACCCGCTGCAGGTGGTAGCTGGCGGAGTGCAAAGCTTGTGCGTGGCGGCATGGAGATCGCCGATATCGATCTCTACGACATCTTAATCAACGGGAACCGGGCGAACGACGCGACACTTGAGAACGAGGATGTAATAGTCATTCCGCCAGCAGCTTCGCAGATTGCTGTCACGGGCAGTGTTCGGCGGGAAGCAATCTTCGAATTGCGTGGTTCTGAGACTGTCGAAGATGCGCTGCGCTATGCCGGTGGAAAAGATGAACTTGCCGAAACTGGCCGAGTTATGATTTACAGTACGGACATGGCCGGACCAGCTGGGCCTCGTGAAATAGCGGCCAAGGAATTTGCCCGGACACTTGTTCGCGCGGGAGACGTGATCCAAGTTCTTGCCGAAGGCAACCTTGTGCGCCCTACCGACCGGCAGTCGGTTATTGTCCGAGTAGAAGGAGAAGTGGTCAATCCAGGCAACTACTATGTATCTCCCAATACGCCGCTAGAAGACATTGTAGAACTCGCTGGCGGGTTTACCCAACGGGCTTTTGTATTTGGCGCAGGGCTATCACGCCAGTCGATTGCGAGCCAACAGAAGAAGAGCTTTGAAGAAGCGATTGATCTGTTTGAAATAGCTCTAGCTTCGACGCCTCTTCGGTCCGACAACATCACAGCCCAGCGCACCCCTGAGGTCCAGTTGCGCGCCGCCGAAGCGACACTCATGAAACTGCGGGAGGCCAAGCCGGATGGACGACTTATATTGGAAACTAAGCCTGATTCGCAGAACCTGCCCAGCGGTATCACGCTGGAGAACGGCGACCGCCTCGTTATTCCGCCTCGTCCGTCCAGCATTGGTGTATTCGGTGCGGTTTATCGCCCCGCCTCGTTTCAAAGTGATGAGACTAACCCACGAAGAATACGGGACTATATCGATCTAGCCGGAGGTACGCTAGAAGCTGCCAATCGTGACGATGTTTTCGTGGTTCGTGCAAACGGCAGCATACTTACCCGTTCCGAAGGCGCATTTAACGCAAAAGCAATACCTGGTGACGTAGTATTTGTACCCATCCGCACAAAAACGAACGACGTATTAGGTAAGCTCTCGCAGATAGCTAGTCTAGTGTTCCAGTCGAGCCTTGCGGCCGCGACGGTTGTGGCAGCAGTCAAATGACACCGCGCCACTCACTCATTGGTAGCTTTGCCGGACTGAAGCCTCTCGATCGCCTGTGGAAACGCGCCCTACTTTTTAGCCTTCCCATAGCTGCTCTAGTCGGCTTCGCAGCCTTCCCTGAGAAATTTCGTGTGGAGGCATCGCTGACACCGACCGATCCCGGTTCGCTTGGCCTGTCCAATACACTTGAGCAGTTTGGTGCCCTGAATTCGGTGTTTGGGAAGCAAGCCGATGTGGAAGTCGCGCTGCGAATTGGGAACAGTATCTATACACGCGATAGGGTTATCCGCGATTTGTCGCTTGAGTCGCGGCTTGATATGTCTAGAATCGAACTACATCGATGGCTCGAAAATAACGTTGAAATTCGTTCTCTGCGGGGCGGAATCATATTGATCCAGATGGACGATACTGACAAAAAAATTGCTCAGGACATCGTTGCAGCCTTTACCGATGCCACTCGTGATGAGTTGGCAAAAATTGTGCAGCGCCAGACGAAGTATAAAAAGGAGCTTTTAGAAAAGCTCGTTGCGGAATCTGGTCTTCGTCTTTCCAAGGCCCAGAGTGAATTCGATGCTTTCCGGCTGCAGAACGGCTATGCTGACCCAGGCGCATCTATTGGAACAATCAGTGGGCGAATTCCAGGGTTGCGGTCTTCAATTGAAAGTGTTGATCAGCGTATAGTGGCCGCCAGTAGGCTCTTTACCCCAGAGAACATTGTTATAGTGCAGCTTCAGGCCGAGCGCGATGCGCTGACACAACAACTGAACGAGGCGCTTGATAAGCGTCCAGGTGTGGGCGCGGGAACGGTGGGCGAGGTCGTGGATGCTTCTACGAAAGCATATGAACTCGAACGCGAATTAAAAGTCGCCCGATCCCTATATACCAATTATGTCCGTTATCTTGAGGGCACTACTGTCGAGGACCTAACCTCAAAAGCCAATATTCGCCTGCTTGAACAGCCATATATTTCGACCGAGCGGCAATATCGTTCGTCATTGTTGGCGGCTGCGGCAGCTTTATTTCTGCTGTGGATGGCCATCGAATTCTACCGCCTGCGCCCGCCATTGGGTGCCCCGTTCGGTTCCCAGCGGACGCCGCAATATGGTGTAAACAGACTGGGGGAGCAGAATGAGTCATAATGATCGGGAATTGGTGTCTGCCCCCGAAGTGACGGTGTGCATCGCCTGCCGCAACGAGGAACAGAATGTCGAGGCTATCGCCGCAGCCGTAATTGCCGAGATGGAAAGCGTAGCGGCTCGTTTTGACATCATCTTTATCGACAATGAGTCCAATGATCGCACAGTTGAGATTGTCACACAGATGTGCGCCCGCGATCCGCGTATCAAGTTGATCGTAAACACCCGCAACTTTGGCCAGATGCGCTCACCGACCCATGCGATCTACGCAGCGCAGGGGAGCGGCGTTATTTCTATGTGTGCTGACTTTCAGGACGCACCAGCGCTGCTTCCCGAATTTGTGCGCCGCTGGCGCGCGGGCACACCCATTGTGCTGGGCGTGCGCAAGGTCGAACAGAATTCGGTGCTGTTAAAATTCTTCCGCAACCTGTCCTACAGCCTTCAGCGTCGTTTCGGCGATTATCCGGTGATTCCAAACGCTACGGGGTTCGGCATCTACGACCGCAAGGTCGTCAATGCCCTGAAACAGCTCAACGAGCCTGAACCCTTCGTGCGCGGGATGCTGGTGGAAACGGGTTACAAGATCGAAACGATTCCCTTCGACCGTCCGCCACGCGCAGGCGGGCGCTCTAAAAATAATTTCTTCACGTTGCTGGACTTCGCGCTCAACGGGCTCGCCGGATCATCGAGGGGCTTGCTGCGCGCGCCGCTCTATGCTGCATTTTTATTCGGCCTCATAACGCTGGTCTGCCTCGCTGGCGCGGTGCTGTCGCCGATGTGGGACGGTTCCTGGCAGTTCTGGCTGTTTGCCGCCCTCCTCGAGGGGCAAATGACGTTGATGTTCTTATTCTTTGGCCTACTCGGCGTGCAGATCGGACTGATCTCCGAGCGGACGCGGAACCAGCCGCTGGTGCTTGAACGCGAACGGATTAATTTCCCGTCCGATTATAACGGCGAGGGCTGATATGTCTGAGGCGCCGTCAGAAGAACCGCCGCGCGGTCGGGCACATATGCAGTTCGACTGGCGGCAGCTGCTGCGCTATTATCAGGCCGGCGTGGTCAACACGCTGTTTGGCTATGGCTGCTACGCTGCGCTGCTGTGGTTGGGACTGGACATGTTCATCGCCCAGCTCATCAGCCACACGGCGGGAACGCTTTTTAACTATTTCACCTTCAGCCGCTATGCCTTTGCAGGTGAGGCCGGATCGCCGATGCGCTTCGTTGCGTCCTATGCGGGGAATTATCTTCTCAGCCTTGCGGTTTTGTGGGCGCTGTCGCAGGCGATTGTCTCGCCTTATCTAGCTGGGCTATTATCAATTGTGGTTGTCTCGGCTATCAACTTCCTGATCCTCAAGCGCTTCGTGTTCCGTTCTGCATGATAAGGGGAGAGACAGGTCTGCCTGAGGCAATTGATGCCAATGAGAGTGGGCGAGCGGTGCGGCGCTTTGATACAATGTTGGTAATTGAATACCTGCTGGCCGCGACCATAGTTGGCGCGCTCGCCTATTCATTCTGGTTTATGCTGACCTATGGGTATTTCCCTCAGCCATTTTTTTACGACATTGGCGACACTTGGATGGATTGGTTTAACCCCGCCTACTGGTCGCATATGCAGGGTACTTACGACACCTACCGGACTATCTATCCGCCGCTGACCTATGTTATCCTGCGCTACATAACCAATGGCGCGTGCTATCAAAGTGCCAATGGCGTCTGGTCACGCGATTGCGATCTCTTAGGAATTTTCTCGCTGCATGTGGTTTATGTTTCCTGCATTATACTTACCGCTTGGACGCTTTATCGGATCGATCGTCGAACGGCTCTCCCCAGATCTATTGCTCTTAGCATGGGTCTACCGATGTTGTGGGGGCTAGATCGCGGTAATGTCATCCTTCTCGCCTACATTTTCGTAATACTGGCTTTTGGACCGCTTATCCGATCGGCGCGGGTAAGGTGGATTTTCGTTGGCTTGGCAATCAACATGAAGGTCTACCTTGTCGGTGTTTTGATGGCGCAATTGCTTCATCGTCGTTGGCGTTGGTTCGAGGGCGCGTTGATTGCGACTATCCTTGTTTATCTTATATCTTACGCTATTTTTGGAGAAGGAAGCCCGCTTCAAATTTACCGTAACATTACCGACTATGCCGACGGCCTAACTATCAACAACCCGCTTGACCTGTGGATGGCATCTTCCCTGCAGCCGCTTATTGCGCTGACGGATTCTGAAGTGTTTCCAGCTCTATTGTTCATCGGATCAGAAAACGTTGATCTAATCCGGTCAATTGTGCCGATCATTATGATATCTGCGCAAGCGATTATAATGGTTTCGGCAGTATTCTGTTTTATGCGCCCAGAAGTTATTCCACGTACGCGCATGGTCGCAATCAGTATAGGCATTGCACTGCTATCGACTGAAGTAAGTGCCTACACCAACATTTTGGTATTTATCTTCGTTTTTATGGAGCCTGCACGAGGCTTCCTTCGGCGATATGCAATCCTGACAGCTTACTTGTTGTGTATTCCGCTCGACATTAATATCGACGTGTTGCCGCCATTGGTAAAGGATAGCTTCTGGCTACAGCGGCCGGTAATTGTCGAATACTACGTTCAACTCGGCCCGTTTTTGCGACCATTTTTGAGCCTATCGATCCCCGTTTCTCTGGCTATACTAACAATTGCTGAGGTCCTCTCAGACCTATGGCGGCAAGGCTGGGCCGACCGCTGGCGGATGCGGCGTGACGCGCCTTTATTACCTTGGGTCGCACGGCCGGAGCGGCAGGTCGGCGAATGAGACTGCGCTTGCCCGTAAACGGGCCCCGACTTTTCTCGCCACAAATGCCGCGCATCGACTGGCTGCTCGCTATCATCCTGCTGGCGGCGCTAGCGATCCGGCTTTATTCGGTTGCCTTCGGCCTGCCGGCGCTGACCGATCCAGATGAGCTGATGTTTGAGCTGGGCGCCTACCGGATGATAGATGGCGGGGGGCTCAACCCTGAGTGGTTCGGCCATCCGGCCACCACCACCATGTACATGCTCGCGCTAATCGATGCCGCGGTGCTGGGGCTGGGCCTTGCGACCGGGCGCTTCACAAGCATCGAGAGTTTTGCCTCGTCGATCTATGCCGATCCGAGCATCCTTGTGCTGCCGCACCGCATTGCTATCGTGCTGATCGCGGTCGCTGGGATCGCGCTCGCCTATCGCCTCGCGACCCGCCTGTTTGACCGCCCCACGGGGTTGGTGACGGCGGCGATCCTCGCAGTGAGCCCGGTGCACATCACCTATTCGCAGCTGGTCCGATCGGACATGATGGCGACCGTGTTCATGCTAGCGGCGATGCTTGGCGCGCTTGCTTATGCGCGTCACGGCAGCGTTCGTGCGCTTGTCGCAACGGGCTTCTGCGTGGCGTTGGCGATAACCACCAAATGGCCCTTCGCAGTCGCATTCCTGTCGCTCGCCGGCGCGGTGGTGCTGCGCTGGCGCGACGGGCTGGAGAGCGGGCGGCGCACCTTCGTGTTGCTCGCTGCCGCTGCCGGAGGGACGCTGGCGGCAATGGTCTTGATCTCGCCCTTCCTGATCATCGAGTGGAACACGGTTGTCGCCAATCTCCGTGGAGAGGTGCAGCCCTATCACCTCGGTGCGACCGGAGGTGGCCTCATCGACAACGCGCTCTGGTATATGAGCGGACCGTTCGTGCGCGCCCTCGGTATCACAGGACTGGCACTTGCCGCAATCGGCGCCGCGTTAGCTGTGCGGAGCCGCGAATTCGTTTTTGTGGCGCTGGTAACAGGAACCGCAATGTTAGTGCTCGCCAGCAGCCAGAACATCGTGTTCGAGCGCTGGATCCTCGCAACGGTGCCCTTGTTGGCGATGCTCGGCGGGCTTGCGCTGGTGCGGATCGCAGCATTGGCCGTCGCCCGGCTGAAATTTCCTGCCGTGCCGCTGGCGGCGGGCGCGCTGCTGGCCGCGACGCTCGTCCCGCTGCTGCTCGCCGCACTTGCGGACGGGCGAGAGCGCATGAACGACACCCGGCTGCTAGCTTCGGCTTGGCTGCGCGCCAACGCCGCACCAGGCAGCACGATCCTCGTGGAGCACTTCGCTTTGGACCTCGTAGAGAGCAAATTCGACTTTGTCTTTCCGCTGGGCACGTTGGGCTGCCAGGACGCGCGTAGGCTGCTTGACGGCAGGATCGACAATTCGCTGATCGCATCCGCGCGCGGCGGGCGCACCAACCTCGATTACGGGACAGTCGCGGCCGAAAGGATCGATACCTGCCGCGCTGATTACGCGGTGCTAAGCCAGTACGCACGTTATGCCGCCGAAAAGGAGCGCTTCCCCCGCGAATGGTCGCAATATCGCGATCTCATTGCGCGCGGTGAGAAGGTCGCCGAATTCTATCCCGAGCGCGGAGTGGCCGGTGGCTGGCCGGTGGTGATCCTGCGCTTTCCCGCCGACGAGTAAGCGCGCCGCCGCGCGGCCTTGGTCCAATCAATGTGCTGTGTAGTGATATGCCATCATGCTGCCGCGACAATTAACTGCTCACCAGCCGACATGGTCAACAATATGAGCCTCTAATTGTAACTGTATGATATTTGGCGCCCACGACAGTGCGCATGTTGCAGGTAATTCTTTTGCCGATAAATCCGGCGCCTCCCGCCAAAAGAACACGCCGGCTGTGCAAACAATCCCATTGCTGACTAACTTAGTCTATAATGCGATTGAGAGCACGAGCCGGCAGGGCGGGCTAGAGGGCTATTCAGCGATGTCTCAAAAATTCACACCAAAGAACTCTTCTAGTTTACAGGCAATATAGTCCAGATGCTCTTCATTTAACCCCGGATAAGTGCCTACCCAGAACGTCTGGTTCATTACAATATCGGTGTTTGTTAAATCACCGCTCACCCGAAAATTACGCCCAGCCATATAAGGCTGCTTGGTTAAATTACCCGCAAACAAAAGGCGCGTGCCAATTTTGTTTTGATCCAAAAAGTTAATAAGGTCAGAGCGTTGAACGCCGCTATTTTCTTTTACCACCAACGGGAAGCCGAACCAAGAGGGCTCTGAGTTAGGCGTGGCTTCAGGGAGATGCAAAAATTCGATACAACTAAGTAGGCGGTTTCTCAGATAAGAGTAGTTAGCACGCCGCTTGGCTATAAACTCCTCTAACCGGTCCATTTGTGCAAGAGCGCAGGCCGCTTGCATATCTGTGATCTTAAGATTGTACCCCAAATGGCTATATGTGTATTTGTGATCGTAGCCGTCCGGCAAATCACCACCAATATCCTTCTTAGTCCAGCAGAACCGCTTATCGCAGGTATTGTCTTTACCCGTGGGGCAATAACAGTCGCGTCCCCAGTCCCGGAAAGACTCAGCAATCATTTTAAGCTCGGCGCTATTTGTAAATACCGCGCCGCCTTCACCCATGGTGATGTGATGTGCAGGATAAAAGCTAAGGGTCCCGATGTCACCAAATGTTCCGACCATTTGACCGCCATAGGTCGCACCCAAGGCGTCGCAGGTGTCTTCAATCAACCACAAATTATACTTTTTACACAGAGCGGTTACTGCTTCAACGTTGAAGGGGTTTCCGAGACTATGTGCCAACATGATGGCCTTCGTTTTGGGGCTTATTGCCGCTTCAATTTTGCTGGCGTCGATATTATGGGTAGATAACTCCACATCGACAAATACTGGGACGGCTCCAAACTGTAGGATGGGATTAACTGTGGTCGGAAAGCCCGCGGCGACGCCAATGACTTCATCGCCAGGCTTGATTGCGCGATCACCCAGTTTAGAACTGGTAAGAGTTGAGAAAGCAACCAAATTAGCGGATGAGCCGGAGTTGACCGTCATCAGGTATTTGACGCCTAAAAACTTGGCCATCCGTTCTTCGAACATTTTATTGAACCGTCCAGTCGTCAACCAGCCATCGAGGGACGCATCAACCATAAGCTGCAGCTCTTTTGCGCCAACAACCTTGCCAGATACCGGCACAGCCGTTTCGCCCGGGACGAAGGCGTTGGGGGCGTAGACAATATCTGCGTATTGTTGCACTAGATCCTTTATCTGACTGCGAAGCATGTCAGTTTGTGGTTCTAAGGAAGTGGTTTCGAGGTTCATAATTGGTTCCTGTATCAAGTGATTTGTTTTACCAAAAGGCTAGTATGTCAGAGCCTTGCATCCATTCTTCGCGCGATCCGTTAACGAGCATAAGAGGAGTTTGCAATGGCAATCTCTTCGCTTAAGAGTGCCATAACCCACCTATAGTATGACTGCTTTCATAAAATCCTCTCAATCGTCTAATTGGCTGCCGAGCTTACAAAAGCGTCAGAATAAAATCGATTGGCAGGTAAGCCAGCCTCAAACATTGCAAGCCGAGCGCTATGTATCATTGCGTCAGAGCCACAGGCGTATACAGCCGCCTTACTTAAATCCGGCAAAACCTCTAGCAATGCTTGTTGTACATAACCGCGCCCCCCTGACCAATTAGGGCTCGCGCGAGACAAAACCGGAATAAAAACGTGATTTCCCGGCATGGCAGCAACATCTAAGTACATGTCATCCTGAACCCGCCCGCCCCACACGACAGTTACTGAACGAGGTGGCTTGCTCGCAGCTAGCTGTGGCATCGCTTCGATCATTGCCTTGATCGGCGCTATGCCAGTGCCCGTGGCAAGAAACACTAAATCTAAACCAGCCGTTTCGCGCAAAAAAAATGAACCCAGCGGTCCATTGATGCGCACTAGATCATCTGTCTTAGCTCCGTTGAACCAGTAGTCACTCATTACTCCTCCAGCTACGGCACGGATATGCAACTCAAGCTGGCCGTCTGCCGATGGAGCGTTAGCTATAGAGTAGCTTCGCCGAACGCCGCCCACACCGATCACGTTAACGTACTGGCCGGGTAAATAGTTCACAATATTATTAGGGGGCACCCTTAAGAGCACGCGCAAAACATCTGGCGCTAATTTTTTGAGGCTGCTTATTCGGGCTGGAAGTGTTTTAACCGTTGGAATGACAAATGCACTTATATCTTCCACCTCAATTAACAGATCCGACACAGCTGTTCGAGCGCAGCTTAGTATCCAACCATCTTCTTTTTCTTCAGTTGTCAAACCGAGTTCGTCAACTAACGGCCGACTTTGTCCACTTAAGACTTTGCATTTGCAAGAGCTACAACGACCAGTTTTGCAACTGTATGGAAGTGCGATTTCCGCTTTTGCTGCAGATTCTAGAATCGAAATTCCGTCCGAACAGTCAAAATGCAAACCAGTGGTAATACTAACTTGCGCCATATTTAAATGAACATTTCTAAAACGT
Source organism: Sphingomonadales bacterium UBA658 (assembly GCA_002299195.1). GTDB lineage: Bacteria > Pseudomonadota > Alphaproteobacteria > Sphingomonadales > Sphingomonadaceae > Sphingorhabdus_B. The sequence goes on along the minus strand of DBOA01000013.1, from coordinate 8,693 downwards.
CGAGTTGTTAATTAAAATGCCATGAACATATGGCTATTAAATCACCCTGATTCCATCTGCGGTTAACAAATACCAATGTCGTCAGGGCAGAGCGATCAGCACTTCGTGGCGGTGTCATGCACCGATGTACAGAATGTTTTCCTCGAAATAATATTAAATAATTGATATTCAAAGGCCCTTCAGGACGCAAGAACTAAAGGTAAAACAACGACAAAAATTTTACTACTCATAGTTTTGCCAATTTTACGATTCGACGCTTTGTGTAGATTTCGCGCATGCGGGTTCCGCGCGGCAGGCATCCTAACAAAAGCGAGGGCAGAACTCATGATGCCCGGAAGACCAAGCTTTCACCACTCACGGCGTGCAAAAAGTTGGTGACCCCTACGGGAATCGAACCCGTGTTTCAGCCGTGAAAGGGCCGCGTCCTAACCGCTAGACGAAGGGGCCAATCGCTTGGCGAGCCGCGCCTTTACGGATTCGTTATGCACTCGTCAAGGCCAAGTTCGCGCTATTTCAGTCGGCGAATGCGATGTCGTCGACGTGGAGCTCCGCTTTTGGCGTTGCGCCCCAGTCATCGATCTTCGCGCGGCCCGCAAACCAATAGCGTCGCCCGCGATCTGCGTGCAGCATTGTCTGGCCCAAAACGGTCTCGCCCTGACGGAAGGCCATGGCTTTAAACGACTGCCCGTCGTCGCCCGCCACGATCGCGCGGACATGGTCTTTGCCGACGATATCGCACTTGATAATCCGCAGCGGCCCCGTGACGACGCGTGGCCCCGGCCAACCCATGCCATAGGGGCCAGCGGATTCCATCGCGTCGACAAAAATCGGGTTTAGGCCCCGCGGCGCGACGATGGCGTCGATTAAAAGCGCCTTGGATCCCGATGCGTTGCTAACGTCGGCCGACAGCCGCGCGTCCAACCAATCGGCCAGCGCATCGATTTTGTCATGCGACACGGTCAGCCCCGCAGCCATGGCATGGCCGCCGCCGGCCTCAAGCAATCCAGCCTCACGCGCAGAGATGATCGCAGCGCCCAAATCGACGCCCGCAATTGATCGGCCTGACCCTTTGCCGACGCCATGTTCGTCCACGGCAATGACGATGGATGGCTTTCCGGTTTTTTCCTTAATCCGGCCCGCGACAATGCCAATGACGCCGGGGTGCCAGCCTTCGCCCGACAGCAATGCCACCGCGCGGTTGTGCTGCCCCGCCAACATAGCCTCAGCCTGTTCCTGAACCAACGATTCAATCGCGCGGCGTTCTTCGTTCAACCGATCGAGCTCAAGCGCGATCTCTTGCGCCTCCGCCGCGTCCTCGGTCGTGAGCAGACGCACGCCAAGGTCCGACTTGCCCACACGGCCGCCTGCGTTGATGCGTGGGCCCAAGGCAAAGCCAAGGTCGGAACAAATAGGTGCGCGGGTGAGGCGGCTCGCCTGAATGAGCGCCGATAGGCCAATGTTGCGGCGCGCGGCCATCACCTTTAACCCTTGCGCGACAAACGCCCGGTTCAGCCCCCTAAGCTGCGCCACGTCCGCCACGGTGCCCAGCGCGACCAAATCGAGCAAATCCATGATTTTGGGTTCTGCGCGGGTTGCAAAATGGCCACGCGTGCGCAGCGTGCGGATGAGCGCCGCGCCCAACAGGAATGCCACGCCAACCGCCGCCAGATGCCCGTGGGCGGCCGCGTCGTCGGTTTCGTCTAAACGATTGGGGTTTACGAGCGCAAAGGCCTGAGGAAGCCCTGAGGCGCATTTGTGATGGTCGACAACGATGACCTCAAGTCCGGCCGCCTTGGCTTGCGCAAGCGCGTCATATGCCATTGCGCCGCAATCGACGGTCACGATCAGGCGGCTGCCGCTTTCGCCAATGCGGACAAGGGCCTCACCAGACGGGCCATAACCCTCCATCAACCGGTCGGGGATGTAATAGCCTGCATCAAGACCCAGCATACGCAGCAGGCGGATGAGCAACGCCGCACTGGTCGCGCCATCGACGTCATAGTCCCCGTAGACGGTAATCTGTTCGCCCGCCTCAACCGCTTGCGCCAAGCGCAGCGCTGCATGTTCCATGTCCTGGAATATCGACGGGTCAGGCATGAAATTGCGAATGGTCGGGTTGCGGTGCCGTTCGATATCGTCGCGGTCAACGCCGCGCGCCATCAGCAACTGGGTCACCAGATCGTCCGGCTGGAAATCGGGATCGCGGCCATCGGTGCCACCGCCGCGCCAATGCCAGGCTTGCTCAAGAACGGAACTGTTAATATCGAGTACGGGCTTCATACTGCTTCCCTATGGCGCGCCCGCGGTGCTAGCAAGCATCGATGCGGCAATTGTTGATAATCTGGCACAGTATGACGGGCGGGTCCGAGGCGTTGGCCCGCGCTGCTTATAATGGTGCCTGCCGTGCGCAGGGTGTCGATGTTCGACTGGTCAACGCAGTAGATGCGGGTGCGGCGCAGGTCATGGCGGCGGATGGATATCTGTTCGCGTTCCCGGAAAATCTCGCGGCCATCAGCGGCGGCATGAAAAGCTTTTTCGACCGTTGTTATTATCCATGCCTTGGCGCGCTCAATGGGCGGCCTTATGCGATGATCGTATGCGCCGGTTCGGACGGACGCAATGCTGTCGCGCAGGCGGAGCGTATAGCGACAGGATGGCGCTTGCGGCAGATTGCGGAGAGCCGGATCGTCTGCACCCATGCACAGACGTCGGACGCGATTTTGGCGCCGAAGACCATCAATGAGGCTGATCAACAGGCGGCAGCGGACATGGGCGAACAAATCGCAACGGGGCTGCTGATGGGTATTTACTGATCAGCCTTGCGATGCTCGCTCTTGACCCAGCGTACGGTGCCTGATGATGCGCGCATCACGACGGTTTCTGTGGTGACCCGCCCATCGCGTAACGTTTTGACGCCAGCGAGCAACGAACCGTCGGTGACACCCGTCGCTGCAAAGATGCAGTCACCCTTTGCCAGCTCTTCCAGATCATAAATCTTGTCGAGATCTTCGATGCCCCATTTGCGCGCGCGCGACCGTTCATCGTCGTTGCGGAACAACAGGCGGCCTTTGAACTGGCCGCCGACACAGCGCAGGGCCGCCGCCGCAAGCACGCCCTCTGGCGCACCGCCGCTGCCCATATAGATGTCGACTGTGGTATCTGGATTGGTTGTTGCGATGACACCGGCAACGTCGCCATCGGGGATCAGCATCACACCGCAGCCAAGCGCCCGCAGCTCGGCGATCAGCTTTTCATGACGCGGGCGGTCGAGTACGCAAACGATGAGGTCGCCTGGAGCTACACCCTTTTCCTTGGCAACTGCGTTCACATTTTCAGCAACCGTTTTGTCCAAATTGACGATGTTCGGCGAATAGCCCGGGCCGACGGCAATCTTGTCCATGTAAACGTCTGGTGCGTTGAGCAGATTGCCTTCTTCCGCCACGGCCAAAACGGCCAGTGCGTTTGGCCCGGCCTTTGCCGTAATTGTTGTGCCCTCAAGCGGGTCGAGCGCAATGTCGATGCGTGGGCCAGTGCCGATGGCAGAGCCAACCTTTTCGCCAATAAACAGCATGGGCGCTTCGTCGCGTTCGCCTTCGCCGATGACAACGGTGCCATCCATATATAATTCGTTGAGCGCCGCGCGCATCGCTTCCACCGCTGCGGCATCTGCTGCTTTTTCATCGCCACGTCCGATAAGCTTGGCGGCAGCAATCGCCGCGGCTTCGGTCACGCGGACCATTTCCAGGACAAGAACACGGTCAAGGATTTGGCTTGCTGCAGTCATCGTATTTTCCTAGCTATTTGAACGTCAGGGTGCGCAGTTTGTACCCCAAATGGAACGGCATTTTGGGAGTTCGGTTTCGATAGGGAAGGTAGCGCCAAATGTCGAGATTAGTTGTCGCACTTTTCATTTTGGCCAGTGGCGCGACGGACACAGCAGCGCAGCAACTGAGCGACGGTCAAATCGCTGAGCAAATCGAAAAGGCACGAAGGTTGGTAGCGGTCGATGCCGAAGGTTGCGTTAAATATTCGCAAAGCGTTGAGATTGTGGTTTGCGGTGAGAATCCGGACAACAAAAGCCAACGCGTCTTTACTGATGCCGGCCCTCCTGATGAAAATCGCATCCGGCGAGGCGAGGCAGTTTTGGCGACAAAAGCTGCATCATGTATCGGCGATTACCCTAAATGTTCCCATCGCTTGCAGAAAATTATCGGCGTTCCATTCGGCTACGTACCACCGCCTGCTATCCCGCTTGAAGAAGTGCTAAAAGGCCTTCCAGAACCGGACATGATCGTCACTAGCGGTGAACCGAAATAGCTTATCCGCCCAAAATGTGCATGACCATTGGCTCGCCAAGCAGACTGTCGGAATGCTTGAGTGCCTGAAGCGTATCATTGATCGCTTGCTCAGGCCCAGCATGGGTGACCATCGCCACCAAGGCCGTTCCGTCGTCACCGGCCTCGGTCTGAATCAGACTTTCAATCGACAGCCCAGCATCGCGCATAGCCGCTGTAATTTCGGCAAGAACACCGACGCGGTCAGCGACCACCATACGCAAATAGGATTTGCTCACCCGGTGTGCCGATGCTGCACGTGGCAGCTTTTCGAGCTCTGCCGATGGCATTGAGAATGCGGGGCCAGTTTCCTTGCGCGCAATGTCGACAAGGTCGGCAACAACCGCGGATGCCGTTGGCTTGTCCCCTGCGCCTGCGCCTTGGAATAAAAGCCGTCCGGAGAAGTTGCCTTCAGCCACGACCGCATTGGTGGCGCCGATGACATGTGCCAGCGGATGGCTGAGCGGGACAAGGCATGGCTCAACGCGCTGGAAAATATTTGCCGCGCCATTGTCGCCGTCGATTTCTGCAAGTCCGATCAGGCGGATGCGATAACCCAGCGTCTTTGCCTGGGCGATGTCGGCTGCGAGTATTTTGCGAACACCGCGCGCTTCGACACCGCCAAAATCAATAACCGATCCAAAGCTGAGCGAGGCGAGAATGGAAAGCTTATGCGCGGCGTCAATGCCGTCAATATCGAACGAAGGATCAGATTCGGCAAAGCCCTTTGCCTGCGCGTCCGACAGCACCTGCGCAAAATCGAGGCCATCACGCTCCATCGTCGACAAGATGAAATTGCAGGTCCCGTTCAATATGCCATAGACGCGATCGATCCGGTTGGCGGCGGCACCGTCGCGCAAACCTTGAATCACCGGAATACCGCCAGCGACGGCAGCTTCAAATTTGAGCGCGGCCTGCTTGCTTTCGGCCAGAGCCGCCAGCTCAGCGCCATGATGGGCGACCATGGCTTTGTTGGCTGTCACCAAAGCACGTCCGTTTGTCAGCGTTTCGCGCGCCAATGTGAGCGCTGGACCATCAGCCCCGCCGACAAGTTCAACAACGACATCGACATCGTCTGCGGTGGCCAGTTCGCCCATGTCGTCGACCCAGCGATAGCCGGACAGGTCAACACCTCGGTCTTTGGTCCGGTCGCGCGCGGTGATGGCAACAATCTGGATCTCACGGCCCGCCCGGCGCGCGATCAAGGCGCTGTTTTCTTCAAGAAGGCGGATAACGCCGGTACCTACTGTCCCAAGACCAGCCAGACCCACCTTAAGCGGGGCGATACGAGAGGGGGTGGACATAGGTTCAATTTCCTGCCGAAAAGAATGTGTATTTGCGCCGCGCTTAAGCGGATTTGCGTGGAATTGCCAGCCCCGGCTTGCTGCAAAGTCGCGGCTGGGCAAACTGCGCAGAGCCTATCGCCACTGCGAAAACAGCACAGCGATGCGCGCCAACGTCTTTTTGGTGGGAGTAAGCTAGCCCTGTGACCCATCATTCGCTAGGAGCCAATGATTGGTTTTACAGGGAGCGACAAATGCGTGCAGTCGGCGTTATCGGAGCGGGTCAAATGGGTGCGGGCATCGCACAGGTCAGTGCTGGTGCTGGCTATCATGTCTATTTGTCCGACCTTGATCTGGCGAAGGCCGAAGAAGGCAAGGCTGGCATCGCCAAGGCACTGAGCCGTCTGGTCGCCAAAGAAAAAATGTCGGCGGGCGATGCAGAGACGCTTTTGTCACGCATAGAACCGGTTGCGAGCTATGAACCGATGGCTGATGCCGGGCTGATCATTGAAGCCGCGACGGAGCGGGAAGACATCAAGCGCAAGATATTTGAATCGGTAGGTGCGGTCATGGGCGGTCAGGCTGTATTGGCGTCCAATACGTCATCCATCCCGATCACGCGGCTGGCGCAATCATCACCCGACCCACAGCGTTTCATTGGCGTGCATTTCTTCAACCCCGTTCCTGTCATGGGCCTGATTGAAATCATCCGCGGATTGGCGACCACCGATGCGACTGTCGATGTCGTTCGCCAATATGGCGAGGCATTGGGTAAGCAATTGGTGTTTGCAAATGATGCACCCGGCTTCATCGTCAATCGCGTGCTGATGCCGATGATAAACGAAGCATGTTTCGCGCTGGGTGAAGGCGTTGCCACTATTCGCGATATCGACATGGCGTGCCAATTAGGCCTCAACCATCCAATGGGGCCGCTGACACTGGCGGATTTCATTGGCCTCGACACCTGCCTTGAAATCACAAATGTGCTGTTTCAATCGACAGGCGATCCGAAATTCCGGCCAGCGCCATTGCTGCAAAAATATGTTGAGGCCGGGTGGTTCGGACGCAAAACGAAACGTGGCTTTTACGATTATTCGGGCGAAGTGCCGCAGCCGACACGCTGATATCTAGGGTCAGGACCCATTAAATGCTTGGCCAAGGTCGGCGATAAGATCATCTGTGTCCTCAAGCCCGATTTGCAGGCGGATCAGCGTGCCGGGCTTATCCCACGCGACGACTGACCGGTATTTCTCGGGCTGCACGGGCAGGGCAAGGCTTTCAAACCCGCCCCAGCTATAGCCAATGCCGAACAGTTGCAGCGCGTCGACGAAGGCCGCTGCGGTAGCCGTGTCGCCGGTGTGGATGAATGAAAACAATCCCGATGAACCGGTAAAGTAGCGTTTCCAAATGTCGTGTCCGGGGCAATCGGGCAAAGCGGGATGGAAAACGGCCGCGACATCGGCCTGCGTCTGCAGCCATTGCGCAATATGTAATGCCGAAGCCTCATGCGCCTTCATCCGCACCGACAAGGTACGTAGACCGCGGCTCGCGAGATAGGCATCGTCGGGCGAAACAGTCTGACCAAGCTGCTGCGCGGTGTGGCGCAATTTGGTCCATAATTTATCGTGCGTGGTGACACTGCCCATCATTACATCGCTGTGGCCGACAATATATTTGGTGCACGACAAGATCGCCATATCGATGCCCTTGTCGAGCGCGGTGTGGAAATAGGATGTTGCCCATGTGTTATCGAGAAGGGTGACGACATTGCGTTTTTTCGCAGCGGCGCAGATCGCAGGAATGTCCTGCATTTCAAATGTCAGGCTGCCGGGTGATTCGAGCAATATCGCCCGCGTGCGATCACAAAATAGCGCGTCATAATCGGTGGTGCGTGGGTCAAAATATCGGGTCTCTACCCCGAAACGCTTCAGAAACCCGTCGGCCAAAGACCGGCTAGGGTCATAAACATTGTCGGTCATCAACAAGACGTCACCCGCCTTGAGCACCGACAGCAATGCACAGGCAATCGCGGCAACGCCGGACGGATACAGCATGGTCCCATGCGCGCCAGGTTCCATTGCGGTCAGCGCGTCGGCGAGGGACCATTGCGTCGGCGAACCACGACGGCCGTAGAAAAAGCGGCCGTCTTCGTTGCGCCCTTTGCCTGCCTCCAGCTCCGCCACATTTTCATATAAATGTGTGCTGGCGCGCCAAACAGGCACATTCACGACAGGGCCCGTGAGCGAAGCCTTGCGCCCTGCAGTGACTGTTTTAGTAGCTGGCTTTTGAGGCTTTTTGGAACTCAAGCCGCACCCTGCGCCTTGGGGGTGTCCTTGTCCAAGCCCCATTCGGACCAGCTGCCATCATATAAGGCAACGTCGGATTTACCGGTGAGGCGCGCGCCGAACAGAACAACAGCTGCGGTCATTCCAGAGCCGCAGGTTGTGATCATGGGTTTGTTCAAATCAACGCCGGCATCGGTAAAGGCTTGGGTCAACGCATCGCCGCGCTTCCATGTGCCGTCTGCGTTCAAAAGATTGCCAAAGGGCAAGTTGCGGCTGCCGGGGATGTGACCCGAAGCCATGTCAGGCCGCGGTTCGGCTTCTTCTCCGGTAAACCGTCCTGCGCCGCGGGCATCCACGACATCGGCTTCCTTGCTGTGCAGATTGGCGAGCATGTCTGCTTTGTTACGCACGGCCTTTTCGTCTTTCCAGACGGTGAAGTGGCGGTGGCGCAGCGTTGGCTTGCCGGTTTCGAGCGCGCGGCCTTCGGCTTTCCATTTTGCAATACCACCATCGAGGATCGCAACATCATGCGCGCCAAACAAGGTCAGCATCCAATATGCGCGCGTTGCCGATTTGAACGGGCTGTCGTCGTAGACCACGATACGGCTGCCGTCGCCCAGGCCAAGCGATTGCATGCGGCTGGCAAATTTCTCTGGCGGCGGCAATGTATTGGGCAGGCTGCTGTTTGCGTCGGCGAGCTCTTGCAAGTCCATGAACACAGCGCCGGGAATATGGCCACCTTCATATTCGGCCTGCGCATTGCGGCCAGCATCGGGCATGAACCAGGTGGC
>DBOA01000083.1 GCA_002299195.1 Sphingomonadales bacterium UBA658 | reverse complement strand
TCGGCGCGAATGAGAAAGGCTCCCTTAGCGGCATAAGGCGTACCGGGCTTGATGCCCGAAAGCACCTCGGTCCATTCAGGCGACTTCCGCCCGAGTTCCAGCATGCGGACCTCGTAATCCTGTCCATAATTGGCAAAGACCACCGTGAAGTCGCGGAAGCGTTGCAAGGCTTCGGTGCGTACCGCCAACGGCACCTTAACCGCGTTGATCGTCACACGACCACGAAGCGCCATACCGGGACGCAACCGCCCACCTCGATTGGGGACCGACGCCCGCATAAGCGCCGTGCCTGCTTCGGCATTGCCGTCGGGCAGATATTGGCCGAGACGTGCCGCCGCGATTGCCGTGCCTTCCATCGTATCGATCTGCACCGCCATGCCGGGCTGGATCGCGCCCAAATCCTTAGGGAAAATATTGAACACGACCGTCGTCTGCGCAGGGTCAGTAATGACGTAGAGTGCGCGGTCAAAGGTCACATCGCCGGGGTTGCCATTGCGTTCGGCAACGACGCCGCTCACCGTCGAATAGACCGGATAGACCTGCAAGGACTCGCTCGACTCGATACGCGCGAGCAACTGGCCCCGCTTCACAGTGTCGCCGACCTGTTTTGTGACCGAGACAATCCGACCCGGAAACTGTCCGCGTATCTCCGACCGTGCGGTCGTCGCCAACTGGACTGTCCCATATAGCTCGCGCGTCTCACCGATCGTCGCAGGGCCGACAGTCTCAATCTCGATGCCACCGGCCTTGGCGGCATCAGCCGTAATCCGTGTGCGGCCTTCGGGGCTCGCATAACGCCAGACATGGCGTTTGCCGCCTTCGACCGCGACAACCTCGACATCGAAGCTGTGGGGTTCCTCGACCACGCCTTGGCCTGTCAGATAGTCCTTCTCGGCCTTGAACGGGAACGTATTGACCTCACCGCCCAGCCGCTTGAGCGTCACTGTCAATTGCACGGTCTTGGCATCGACTGGTTTGCCGTCCTTTGTCGGATAAACCCGGAACTGCGGCGGCACACCGTCCTCGAAGATGGTTATTTCAACCGCGAAGTCGCCATCTTTCAAAAGTCGGCCGTTGTGCGGCCCTTTCGCTGGTTCGCCTTCCTCGCCATGCTCCTCGGCGGGTTCGCTGCTGCTGTTACAGGCTGCCAAAGGTGCGATGATAAAAAGCGCTACGGCAAGCCGGGTGATGATTGTCTTTTTCATGGATTAGTCCCCCTGTCGGCAGCGGCGTCAAAGCGTCCGGTCAGCCGGTCTATTTCTGTTTGAAGATCACGGGTGCGAATAACGGCATCGAGCCATTCAGCCTGCGCCTCCACAATGGCATCAGCGGCACCCTGCATATCGCGGAACGTGAAGCCGCCGCGCGCATAGCCATCGCGCACTTGGCGGAGTGCCTTGGTCGTCTGCGGGTAAACCTCGCGGACGATGGCATCCGCACGCGCACGCGCAGCGTCGGCTTCCGCCCCAAGACTGGCCAGACGGCGTAGCCGGTCAAGCCGCTCAGCCTCGGCAGTCAGTTCGATGCGCAGTTTTTCGGCCTGCGCCTTGGCGATATTGCCCTGATTGCGGTCGAAGCGTCCCAAAGGAATCGTAACACCCGCAACCAGTGCCACATCATTGGTCCCGCGCAGGAATCGCGCCCCTCCATTGACAGTGTAATCCGGTCGCGCCCGCGTCTGTTCCACTGCCACTGCTGCCGACGCCCTCGCGACCTCGGACTGCGCAAGTTCCTCATCGGCAGTCGCAAGTTCACGCGCTGCTGGAATACCCGCTAAAACGTCACCGACCGTTTCGACATCCTCAGGCCGACCGTTCCAATACGCGGCAAGCGCCGCGCGCGCTCCCTGCTGGCGCGCCTGTGCCTCGGTCAGATTAAGCCGCGCTTGCGTTACCCGTGCCGATGCGCTCGTCTCGACGAACAGGGGGTCTTTATATCCGCGCACACGCCGCAAAGCCTCGCGCTGCATCTCGACTTCGACACCCAGCCGAGTTTCCGCGATCTCGACGACATAACCGGCGATCACAACGTCGAGAAACGCACGCTGGACAGCGCTGACAAGTTCAAGCCGCACTACCCGCAACGTTGCTTCGGCAACACCGATGTCGCGTTCTGAATAGGCGACACGCGCGTCACGTTTGCCGCCGCGCTCGATCGTCTGGCTGTAGGTTCCAGTGATCTCGGCTTGGCCGAACACATTATAAGGTCCGCTGCCGACTAGGTTTTCGCCTTCGACGGTTATAGTTGGGTTGGGCCGGACGCCCGCTTGAACACGTCCAGCTTGTGCAGCGGCTATCTCAGCCGCGCTAGCGCGGATCGATGGTGCGGCGTCGATGGCCTTGGCTATGGCCTCATCCAGCGTGATCGGCTTCGCAACGGCAGCCGTAGACGGAAAGGCCAGCGCCGCCGCTAACAAGGCGGTGCGCAATTTGGGGAACATATTAAAACTCCTGAACCGAATGACACGTTAAAGGGCCGGGCGCGAGGCCGGCCCTAACGGCGCGGTTCAGGCAGAGGGTGGTTCGGTGGGTGGTGCCTGACTAAAAGAGGTCAGCGGGTTGGCACGGTGGAACGACAAGAGCGCCTTTGCGGAGGTTGTAGCGGGCGCAAGGTTAGCCGTGCGCGCGTCGAGCGCGGTCGGGCAATGATGATGGTGCAGACTGTCGCCCGCGCCGTCATGCGAAGGCGCTTCGTCCCCGTGATCGTCGGCCATCGCGTCATGACTAATGCTCACGCCACGTTCTGTATGATGGGTTCCCGGTTCTTCATGTGCAATTACAGGCGCATGAAACGTGCTCGCGACAAAAGCGACAACAAGAATCAAGCGGGCGAGTAGATGAGACACAGCTTTTCGCTTAGTCGTGCCTCGCAATTTGGTCAAATGGTTCGTCATTTGCAACTTCCTTAACTGCCGTCGGAACATTAGGAGGCCGTCCGCTTTGGGAGGATTAGGCTCGGAAGCAGACAGTCAGCTCGCGGCCCAGAAGCTGCCATGACACCTGATCAAGGGCGACGGCCGATTAGGCTTTCCGCCAAAATAGACTGTTCTAACTAGAACGCTGGCAAACGGTGTTCGACGCCAATGGCTCTTCCCCAGCAAATGTGACTTTTGTGGCGTTTGGGATTGGCGGACCGGCCC
>DBOA01000216.1 GCA_002299195.1 Sphingomonadales bacterium UBA658 | reverse complement strand
CGCTGATCTTCGGGGCCATAGCCAAGCTCGGCCGGGATCCACAGGCGATATTTGCCGCCGCGCTGCATGATTTTAAGGCCTTCGGAAAAACCGGGGACAACGCCGGTAACTGGGAAGCCAGCCTGAGGATTTTGATCGAAAACCGTGCCGTCTTTCAACATGCCTGTGTAGCTGACGAGTACGACATCATTGTCCGTCGGCGATTTGCCTTCGCCGGTTTGGATAATCTTGTAACGCAATCCTGAGGGCGTGGTGACGATATCGCCATATTCCTGCCGCACGTCGCTGGTGCCCCAATATGCCAAACCGCCACCGGCAGCGAGCACGAGCGCAATCGCGGCCCAATATTTGGTCATCGTGCCTTTTTTGAGCGGAAGAATCGGGACGGCAGTTACGGACATACACATTTCCTGTTGGCTAAGTTGCGCGGTGACTAGCAGAAACTCGCAGGGATTCCAGACACAAAAAAAGCGCCGTAAAAGGCGCCTTCCTTGTTGCGGGTCGCAGACGCTTATTTCGCGCCGTCACGTTCCTGCTGCTTGCGCTCCATCTTGCGGGCACGACGGACAGCGGCTGCCTTTTCACGCGCGCGCTTTTCCGATGGCTTTTCGAAGTGACGACGCAGTTTCATTTCGCGATATACGCCTTCACGCTGCAGCTTCTTCTTAAGCGCGCGTAGGGCTTGATCAACATTATTGTCGCGAACCATGATCTGCATAAAAAACTCAACTCCGGATCGAATCGGCAAAATGGCTTAAAACGGCCACTTTGAAAGGCTAAAAACGAAAATCGCCGCGTTCACAGGCGGCGTGTTACCGGGGCCCCTAACTAGGTCGCCCTTAAATATCAAGCGAAAATGGCGCTTTTACCCACGAGGGCAGAGAAAATCCGTCGGCCTTTTTGCTGCGCCCAACCCCTTGCCCTCGTGCAATGTTCGTTTCATAATGCAACGCAACGAGCAAGCAGGAGAGCGCCAATGGCAACCCAATTGAAGTCGAACAGCAAATATAGCGAAGCCGAATGGACCGCGCGTCAGGGGCTTGCTGCCTGCTATCGCATTTTTTCGATGTTCGGTTGGGACGAACTGGTGTTTAACCATATTACGGTGAAGGTGCCCGACGAAGACGGCGCTTTCCTAATCAACCCTTATGGCATGCACTTTGGTGAAATTACCGCGTCGAGCCTGATTAAGATCGACATTGATGGCAACAAGATCGATGCCGACAACCCATGGCATGTCAATAAGGCGGGCTTCGTCCAGCATAGCCTGTTCCATCGCACTTTGCCTGACGCGCATGCGATTATTCATACACACACAACTGCCACGGTTGCGGTGTGCAGCCTAGAGGGTGGTCTTCAGCCAATCAATTTTTATGCCTGTAACTTTGCGGGACAACTGGCGTACCATGATTTCGAAGGCGTCACCGTACGTGAGGAAGAAGGCACGAGATTGGTCCAAAATCTGGGCGAAAAACGGATATTGATGCTGAAAAATCACGGTCCTGTCGTGATGGGCAAGACATTGCCGGATGCGTTCATCAAATATTGGGCGCTACAGCGGGCATGCGAGCAACAGATTGCTACGATGCAAATGGGCCAACCAATCACGGTACCGCCAGAGGTTATCGCGGTGCACCAGCGTGACCTGTATATGGCATCACCCCCAGGCGGTTCGGGCCGCGTTGAATTTGACGCAATGGTGCGCAAGGTTGACCAGATCGATAAAAGCTGGCGGGATTAAACACTCCGCCCCCTGAATGCGGATCTTCATTGGTGACTGTGTTTCAGGGTCTTAAAACAAGATGCTGAAACAGGTTCAGCATGTCTATAATGGGGCTGCATGACCAAATTCACCGTCAATGATCGCCCGGTTCAATATAAAATGGATCCGCAAACGCCGCTTTTGTGGGCTTTGCGTGATGCGTCGAACTTGACCGGAACGAAATATGGTTGCGGCAATGGCGATTGCGGCGCGTGCATTGTAGAAATCGACGGGGAGGCGATACGGTCTTGTCTGGTCACGATTGCCGAAGCCGAAGGACGTTTCGTCACGACGATCGAAGGCCTCAGCCGTGATCGTAGCCATCCGCTGCAACAGGCGTTTGTCGCCAGCAATGTGCCGCAATGCGGCTTTTGCATTCCGGGTATCATCATGGCGGGCGCGGTGTTGCTTAAGAAAAGCAGCAACCCAACCGATGAAGAAATAGACGCGGCGATCACAAACTTGTGCCGTTGCGGCGTGTATCCACGCCTTCGCGACGCTATTAAACGGGCCGGACGCGTTATGCGCGGCGAAGAACGTATCGCGGCTGCGCCACCGCCGGGAATTACGCCTGAAGATGCCGCGCGGGCGGTTCCTGCGCTGACGGTTACCGATTAAGCTTAACCCTGTAGCTCAATATCCCAATACAACCAGTCATGCCATGTTTCGTGCAGATGGTTGGGCGGGAACGCACGGCCCCTGTCTTGCAATTGCCAACTGGTGGGGCGGATGGCGGCCATGTTCAGCTGCATTTGCGCTTGCTTTGGCGTGCGGCCGCCTTTTTTCAGGTTGCAGTGTAGGCACGCCGTGGTGACATTTTCCCAGCTGGTGATGCCGCCCAAACGGCGCGGAACGATATGGTCAAAAGTAAGATTGTCGCCCGATCCGCAATA
>DBOA01000014.1 GCA_002299195.1 Sphingomonadales bacterium UBA658 | reverse complement strand
ACATCTTCGGGCTTGGCAAAACGGCCCATCGGAACGCGGTCGATGATATCATTATCGGAATAAGCGCCCGAACCTTGATCAGCCTCATCCATTTCCGTTTTAATCCAGCCCGGACATACGGCGTTTACACGCACACCGCGGCCGCCCCATTCTGCCGCAAGCGTTCGCGTCAATCCGACCAATCCGTGCTTTGATGCATTGTAGGCGGATCGATCAATAACACCGTGAAGCCCGGCGATTGAGGCAACGTTGATAATGTTACCACGGTTACGCCCTAGCATCTGCTTTCCGATTTCGCGGCACAGCAAAAACGGTCCGGTGAGATTGATGTTCATGACGCGCTGCCACTGTTCGATACTGGTCGTTTCGGCGCTGCAAATCAAACTGATGCCGGCGTTGTTGACCAACACGTCTGCGGCACCATGCTCGCGGGTAATTTTCTCGGCCAATTCAATAACAAATTCTTCAGAGGAAATGTCACCGGAAAGCGCGGATACGTTCCCGCCAAGAGCAACCAATGCTTCGACTTGCGCATCCAAGGGCTGCACGTCGGTCATGACAACATGATAGCCGGTTTCGGCCAAAAGCCTTGCCGTTGCAAAGCCAACGCCTTGTGCAGCACCCGTAACCAGCGCAACCTTCATAGCCCCACCCTTATATTCTCAATCAACTCTGCGCGCCTTACAGGCACCGGCGATCCTAATCCAAAAATTTTTTTAACCGGTCCCGTCATATTCCCCATTTGTGCCTGACCGCAAACCCGCCCTAAGGTTCTGTTATAAGGAGCAGGGCGTTTATGCAAACATCGGCACGAGTTGTGATAATCGGCGGCGGCATAATGGGGGCTTCGTTGCTTTACCATCTCGCCGAACTCGGGTGGACGGATTGTCTGCTGATTGAAAAGGACGAGCTGACCTCCGGCTCGACATGGCACGCGGCTGGCCAGTGCCCGAACATCACGGGCAGCTTCAACCTTGCCAAGATGCATGCCTATAGCAATGACCTCTATCCGCGGCTTGAAGGTTTGACCGGGCAATATGTCAGTTGGCATAAATCCGGCGGTATCCGTCTTGCAACCAACGAGCGCGAATTGGCGTGGATGCGCTACATTCAGGGCTTTTCGAAAATCATCGGATTCGAGATGGAGATTATCCCGCCTGAGGAAATTCTCCGCCACAACCCATTCATGACGCTTGATGGTGTCATCGCCGGTGCGCGGACGACCGAAGACGGACATGCTGATCCATCGGGTATCTGCAACGCGCTCGCCATTGGTGCCAAGAATATGGGCGCCAAAATTGTGCGCAAAAACCGCGTGACGGGCCTGACGCAATTGCCATCTGGCGAATGGGATGTGGAAACGGAAAAGGGCACGGTTCGGGCCGAAATAGTCGTCAATGCGGCGGGCTGCTATGCCCGGCAAATCGCGCAAATGGCGGGCATAGATATTCCGGTGACGAACATGGAGCATCATTATGTTGTCACCGATCCGATCCCCGCATTCAAAGATCGCGATGAAGAAATACCGGTCATGCGTTGCCCCCATGTGTCGGGATATTTCCGGCAGGAGCAGAAAAGCGGACTGATTGGCGTGTACGAAAATACGGGCCTCGCCGAAGCATGGGCACCGCGCGGTGGAAACCCTGAATGGGATTCGACCAGCGAGTTGTTTCCGGAAGATCTGGAGCGCATCGCCCCATGGCTGGAACGCGCGATTGAGCGGATGCCGATTTTTGGTGAAGTCGGTCTGCGGCGCTTCGTCAACGGCGCGATTCCGCATACGCCCGACGGCGGACCACTGTTGGGGCCAGCGGTTGGCCTGAAGAATTTCTGGCATTGTTGCGGTACAAGCTTTGGCATCGCGCAAGGCGGCGGGGCTGGGAAATATCTGGCGCAGTGGATGGTGTTCGGTGATGCCGATATCAACATGACCGAATTCGATCCGCGCCGTTACGGCCCTTATGCGGACGAGGATTATAGCCGCGCTAAGGTTTTCCTTGATTACCGCATGACGTTCACGACGCGCCTTCCCGGTGAGGAAGAGCCCGATGGCCGCCCGCAAAAGATGAGCGCGCTATACGGCCGTTTGCTGTCGGCTGGCGCAGTATATGGCGAAACCTACGGTTGGGAGCGGCCCAAATATTTTGCCCTCGACGGCGCAGAAGAAGAAGGCGGCTACCACCGCACCAACAGCTTTGACGCGGTCGCGGCAGAGGTAAAGGCGGTTGCTGAGCGGGTCGGCGTGCTCGATCTGTCCGGCTTTGCGAAATATGATGTGAGCGGACCAGATGCCGAGGCCTTCCTCAACCGTATTTGTGCCAACCGCATGCCCAAGAAATTGGGCGGTATCGGCTTGGTGCATCCGCTTTCGGTGCAGGGCCGCATTTATGGCGAAATGACCGTTACGCGTTTCGCGGATGACCATTTCTACTGCCTCTCGGCAGCAGCGGCTGAACAGCGCGATTGGGATTTGCTGATCCAAAGCATATTGCCAGACGAAGATGTGACCATTCGCAATCTGACGATGGACCTTGGCGTTTTGGTGATGAACGGCCCGCGTTCGCGCGACGTGCTGGAAAAGCTAACCGACGCCGATCTTAGCAATGAAGGTTTCCGCTGGCTCAGTGGTCAGGAGATCGTGATTGCGGGCATTACCATGCGCGCGCTTCGTGTGTCTTATGCCGGGGAATTGGGCTGGGAATTGCATCCTGCGATGAAGGATCTCGCGGCGCTCTATGAGGCGGTGTGGGAAGCCGGGCAGGAATTCGGCATCGTCAATTACGGACTGTACGCAGCGAACAGCATGCGGGTTGAAAAGGGTTATAAGGCCTGGGGTTCCGAGCTCACCAACGAATTGACGATGATTGAGGCAGACATGCCACGCTTCATCAATTTCAATAAGGATGATTTCGTCGGCAAGCAGGCGACGCTGGATGCGCCTGAGCGTTTCCGCATTGTGTATGGCGCGGTTGATGCAGATAATGTCGATGTGCGCGGCGGCGAACCAATTTTGGTGGGCGACCATTGTATCGGCCTGACGACATCAGGCGGCTATGGCCATCGCGTTGGCAAGAGCCTGTTTTTCGCCTGTGTGCCCATTGAAAATGCGGCACCGGGGTCGCAGTTCGATATCGTGTTACAGGGCGAACGACGCATCGGTACAGTGCTGGAGCACCCTGTTTATGATCCTGATAACGCCAAGATGAAGGTCTGATCCGCGTGGCTGAATTACCCAAAAAGGCAAAAGTCGTCATCATCGGTGGCGGTGTCATCGGCTGTTCGATTGCATATCACCTGACCAAGATTGGTTGGGACGATGTGGTCTTGCTGGAACGCAAGCAATTGACCAGCGGTACGACATGGCATGCCGCGGGGTTGGTTGGGCAATTGCGGCCCAGCATCAACATGACCAAGCTCGCAAAATATACCGGCGAACTCTATCGCGGGCTTGAGGCCGAGACGGGCCAGGCAACGGGCTATCGTCAGTGCGGTTCGATTTCGATGGCCACCAATGCCGAACGCTTTGAGGAGCTGAAGCGCAGCGCATCTATGGCCAAGGTATTTGACCTGCCTGTGCATGTCGTAACACCACAAGAGATCAAAGAACTGGCGCATATCGTCAATGTCGATGATGTCGTCGGCGGCATTCATATCCCAAGCGACGGTTATGCAAATGCAGTCGATATTACGCAGGCCTTGGCCAAAGGTGCCCGCACTGGCGGCGCGAAAATCTTTGAAAACACCAAAGTCACCAAAATTCGCCACAATGGTGATCGCATCACGGGCGTAGATACGGACGATGGGTCGATTGACGCCGATTATGTCGTCATCTGCGGTGGCATGTGGACACGTGATTTGGCAGCCAGCGTCGGCGTTGCTGCCCCATTGCACGCATGTGAGCATTATTATGTTCTATTCGAAGGCGTCGAAGGCATCGACAATACACTGCCGGTTCTGCGCGATTATGATTATTGTGGTTATTATAAATATGACGCGGGCAAGCTGCTTGTCGGCGCATTTGAACCCAATGCGCGGCCGTGGGGTATGGACGGCATATCCGAAGATTTCTGTTTCGATGAAATTGCCGGAAGTTTTGAACATTTTGAGCCATTGTTGATCGATGCGATGCGCCGTGTGCCTGCGCTAGAAAAAGCGGGCATTCAAAAATTCTTCTGCGGTCCCGAGAGCTTTACGCCGGACGTGCGATACCATCTGGGTGAAAGCGCTGAATTGAAAGGCTGTTTTGTCGCCGCTGGCCTCAATTCCATCGGCCTGCAATCGGCTGGCGGCGTGGGTAAAGTCATGGCGGATTGGATCCGCGATGGTATTCCGCCTGCAGACCTGTGGACCGTCGATATTCGCCGCAACATGCCGTTCCAGATTAACCGCAAATATCTGCGCGAACGCGTTACCGAAAGCCTCGGCCTATTGTACGCGACGCATTATCCATTCAAGCAATATGAAACCGCACGCGGGGTGCGCAAATCCGTATTGCACGACCGGCTCGTCGCGCAAGGTGCGTGTTTTGGCGAAGCTTTTGGTTGGGAACGTGCCAACTGGTATGGTGAACCCGGCAGCACGCCCGAATATGAATATAGCTATGGCCGCCAGAACTGGTTTGAAGCCAATGCAGAGGAATGCAAGGCTGTGCGCGAAGCGGTTGGCCTGTTCGACCAATCAAGTTTCGCCAAATTCCGTCTTGAAGGTCGCGACGCCATGGCCGTGCTCAACCGCGTTTGCGCCAACGACGTCGATGTTGCCCCGGGCAAGCTGGTCTATACCCAATGGCTCAATGAAAAAGGCGGGATTGAGGCTGACCTGACCGTCACACGCCTTTCGGAAACGGCATATCTGATCGTCACCGGCGCTGAAACCGAGGTGAAGGATTTCAACTGGTTGAAACGCCATACGCCCGAAGATGCACATGCTGTGCTGACCAATGTGTCGTCAGGCATGGGTGTCATTTCGATCATGGGACCCAACAGCCGGGCGTTGCTGCAATCGATTAGCCCCAACGACCTGTCGCATGAGGCGTTCCCCTTTGCGACCTCGCAAGAGATTGAGTTGGGCTATGCCATCGTGCGCGCATCGCGCATTACCTATGTCGGTGAGCTGGGGTGGGAGCTGTATATTCCCACCGAGTTTATGGCGGGCGTATATGATGCGATCGTCGCGGCTGGCGCGGCGTTTGGATTAAAGCATTGCGGCTATCACGCGTTGAACGCGCTTCGCATGGAAAAG
>DBOA01000062.1:11711-12916 GCA_002299195.1 Sphingomonadales bacterium UBA658 | reverse complement strand
ATCATCAAGCTTGCTGAACAAGCTGCCAAGGATCCTTGGGCAATGGCGGAGCAGGCTGACCTGTCCGCGGCCAAGGACAAGCTTAAGAAGCTGATCGGCAAGGATATTGCTGCAGCTTATAAGCTGACCGACAAGTCCGAACGCAGCAACGCGCTGAACGTTGCACGCGCCAAGGCGAAAGAAGCGTTTGTTGACGCGGCGCCTCAGGATCAGCTTGCTGCCGGCAAGTTGATGAAGAAGCTTGAAGCTGAAATCGTTCGCGGCGCCATCCTAAAGGACGGCACCCGCATCGACGGTCGCAGCACCACGCAAATCCGTCCAATCGTTTCGGAAACGCATTTCTTGCCACGCGCACATGGTTCTGCCTTGTTCACACGCGGCGAAACGCAAACCATCGCAACCTGCACCTTGGGTACCAAGGACGCAGAGCAGATGATCGACGGTCTTGGCGGTCTGCATTATGAAAACTTCATGCTGCATTACAACTTCCCACCGTACAGCGTTGGTGAAGTCGGCCGTTTCGGTGCGCCCGGTCGCCGCGAAATTGGCCATGGTAAGCTTGCATGGCGTGCGCTGCACCCCGTGCTGCCAACCAAGGACGAGTTCCCGTACACAATCCGTTTGACCAGCGACATTACAGAGTCGAACGGCTCGTCGTCGATGGCATCGGTTTGCGGTGGAAGCCTCGCCATGATGGACGCAGGCGTGCCTATCAAGCGTCCGGTTTCGGGTATCGCAATGGGTCTTATCCTTGAAGGTAAGGATTTCGCGATCCTCTCCGACATCTTGGGTGATGAAGATCATCTCGGCGATATGGATTTCAAGGTTGCTGGTACATCAGAAGGCATCACCACGATGCAGATGGACATCAAGATTGCCGGTATTACCCGTGAAATCTTCGAAGCTGCATTGAACCAAGCCAAGGAAGGCCGCGCGCACATCCTTGGTGAAATGGCAAAAGCTTTGGGTGAAGCCCGCGGTGAATTGTCGGCGCACGCACCACGCATCGAAACCATGCAGATCGACAAAGCGAAGATCCGCGACATCATCGGTACCGGTGGTAAGGTTATTCGTGAAATCGTTGCTACCACTGGCGCGAAGGTCGACATCGATGATGAAGGTCTTATCAAGATCTCGTCGTCTGACGTTGCCCAGATTGAAGCCGCACGTAAGTGGATTTCCGGTATCGTTGAAGAAGCTGAAGT
>DBOA01000062.1:0-11331 GCA_002299195.1 Sphingomonadales bacterium UBA658 | reverse complement strand
GTAAACTTCATGGGTGGCAAGGACGGTCTCGTCCACGTCAGCGAAATGCGCAACGAGCGCGTTGAAAAGGTTACCGACGTTGTCAGCGAAGGCATGGACGTTAAGGTCAAGGTTCTTGAAATCGATCCACGTGGCAAGGTTCGCCTGTCGATGCGCGTCGTTGATCAGGAAACCGGTGAAGAACTGGAAGACACACGCCCGCCACGTGAAAAGAGCGAACGCAGCGATCGTGGTCCCCGTCGTGAAGGCGGCGGTGGCGGACGCGGCGAAGGCCGTGGCGATCGCGGACCGCGTCGTGATGGCGGTGGACGTGGTGAAGGCCGCGGCGACCGTGGTCCACGCCAAGAGCGTTCAGAAGGCGGAAACAACGGCGGGGGCGATCCCGATCATGTTCCAGCATTCCTGAAGGACTAAGCCCACGCGGCACACAGAACATCCTGCAAAAGGATTGGAGAGGAAAAGGGGTCGCTGCGGTGGCCCCTTTTTCGTTGTGGGCATAGGCCGCCATTAATGCGCAAAGCTGGTTGCCCCCGAAGCTATCTCGGCTTCAGTTCATGCCCGATACAGCATCTCGCACTAACATGCGCAAAACCCTTGGCGACGGCCCCAAGAGTATCTAAGGACAATCCCATGAACAGAAAAATCCTTGTGTCCGCTGGCTTGCTGGCTTCGGTTTCCATGCTTTCGGGTTGCGCTATGCTTGGCCTTGGCGGCGGTGGCGCAAACCCGGGCAGCAACACCCGTTATGTCGCGCGTGACGTCAATACGTTGTATACGGCGGCAAAGGACAAGCTGGATAACAAGCAATATGAAGTTGCTGCCGCTTTGTTTGACGAAGTCGAACGCCAGCATCCTTATTCGCCATGGGCCCGCCGCGCGCAGCTGATGAGCGCATTTAGCTATTACATGGCGCAGAAATATAACGAATCGATTCAATCGTCGCGCCGTTTCCTGTCGATCCATCCGGGTAACAAAGATGCGGCTTATGCATATTATCTGATCGCCTTGTCTTATTATGAACAGATGAGCGACGTGACCCACGATCAGAAGATTTCGGAGCAGGCATTGGCGGCATTGGGTGAAGTGCAGCGTCGCTATCCCAATTCGCGCTATTCCGCTGACGCCACGTTGAAAATCGATCTTGTACGCGACCATTTGGCGGGCAAGGAAATGGAGATTGGCCGTTTCTATCAACGTCGTGCCCTGTGGCTTGCATCCTCGCTGCGTTTCCGCGAAGTCATCGACAAGTTTGATACGACAACGCACACGCCAGAGGCTTTGTACCGTCTGACCGAAAGCTATTTGGCGATGGGCGTGCCGGAAGAGGCGAAGAAAGCTGCGGCTGTGCTGGGTGCTAACTATCCCGGTAGCGAATGGTATCAGCGCGCCTATGACCTGATGCAGAAGAACGCGCCCGCCGCGTAATGACATGCTAACGGGGCTGTCGATCCGCGATGTGGTGCTGATCGAGGCGCTGGACCTTGAATTCGCAAACGGCCTTGGTGTGTTAACCGGGGAGACGGGTGCTGGTAAGTCTATCTTGCTGGACGCTCTTGGCCTTGCGCTGGGTGCGCGCGCCGATAGCGGCCTCGTGCGGGCAGGCGCTGATAAAGCGCAAGTGACGGCAAGCTTTGATGCGCCAGCCAATGTGGTCGCGTTGCTGGGCGAAAATGACATTGAAATCGACATAGGCGAACCGCTGCTGATCCGCCGTTCGGTCAAGGCCGATGGCGGCAGTAAGGCGTTCATAAATGATCAGCCTTGCTCTGCGGCTTTGTTGCGCGATGTCGGTGCATCTTTGGTCGAAATACACGGACAGCATGATGACCGGGGGTTGCTGAACCCGCGCGGGCACCGGGCGCTGCTTGACGCCTTTGGCCGATGCGACACCGCAACCGTCGCGGCCAATTTCACGTCATGGCATGAGGCGAAAGTGCGGCTTGATATCGCACGCGAAGCATTGGAAAATGCCGCGCGCGATCAAGAGTGGCTTGAGCATGCGGTGGCGGAACTTGCTGCCTTTAATCCCCAGCCGGGCGAGGAAGAGGAGCTGGCTGGCGAGCGGTCGGACATGCAAAAGGGCGAGCGCATCGCCGAAGATTTGAAGGCGGTGCTCGAAAGCTTCGACGGCCCCAAAAGCGGCCTGGCGCTTATCCGGTCTGCGGCACGTAAGCTTGACCGCTTGGCGGATGCACATCCGTTGCTAGCAGAAGCATTGACGTCGCTTGACCGTGCCGTGATTGAGGCAAGCGAAGCTGAGGACAAGTTGAACGCGGCTGCGCGGGCGATTGAATATGAACCCGCGCGTCTCGACGAAATTGAGGAGCGCCTGTTCGAATTGCGCGCGCTGGCCCGTAAGCACAATGTCGCGCCGGACGGCATCATTGCCCTGCAGGAGCGGCTGGCGGCGCAGCTTCAGTCAATTGAGGCAGGTGGTGAGGGGCTCGCTCTGTTAGAGGCTGAGGTCGCTGCAAAGCACGCGGCCTATGTCACGTCCGCCACGGCACTGTCGGAAACGCGACGTGCGTCAGCAGCGAATCTGGATGCCGCCGTTAAGGTCGAGTTGGCGCCGTTAAAGCTGGATGCGGCACAGTTCCAGACATCTGTCGAGCAGCTTCCCGAAGACCGCTGGGCCGCGTCGGGCATGGACCGCGTCGAGTTTTTGATTTCGACAAACCCCGGCGCACCCTTCGCGCCGCTGGCCAAAATTGCATCGGGTGGCGAACTGTCGCGCTTCATCCTCGCGCTGAAAGTCGCGTTGGCGGAAGAGGGCGGGGCCGCGACGATTATCTTTGATGAAATCGACCGCGGCGTCGGCGGCGCGGTGGCGGCTGCGATCGGTGAGCGGCTGGCGCGCTTGGCCCAACATACGCAGCTGCTCGCGGTAACGCATAGTCCGCAGGTCGCGGCCAAAGGCAAGGCGCATTACTTCATCGCAAAATCCAGCCAAGGGACGGTGACGCGCACGGGCATCGTCTTGCTGGATAACGACGCGCGCAGCCAAGAAATCGCCCGGATGCTCTCGGGTGCAGAAGTAACGGATGAAGCGCGCGCGCAAGCAAAACGTCTTTTGGAGGTTGTGTGAAGAAAATAGGTTTGATTTTGGCATTGTTGCTGACTGGCTGCACGACCACGGAACCCGCTGCCCTGCCAGCCGACGGATTTTTTCGTGAACTTTCCGCGCTGTGCGGCAAGTCATTTGAAGGCAAATTGGCGGCGGGCGATGACAGCGATGCCAGCTTTAATTCGGCCAAGATGCGTGCGCATGTCCGCGAATGTTCATCGCGCGAAGTTCGGGTCGCATTTGATGTTGGCGAAGATAAATCGCGCACATGGATTATCAGCAAGACAGACACTGGCCTGCGTCTGAAGCATCGCCATATGTTAAAGGATGGGACCGAAGACCCTGTATCCCAATATGGCGGCGATACCGTGATGTCAGGCAGCGTCATGCGGCAAGAATTTCCTGCGGACGCCTTTTCCAAAGATATGTTCACCAAGGAAGGGCGCACTGTATCAAATGCCAATATATGGGCGTTTGAAGTCACGCCGCGACAAGTCCTGACATATGAACTGGCAAGGCCGGGGCGGTTGTTCCGGGTTTCATTTGACCTTACGAAGCCGGTTTCTGGAGCCGGTGAGTGACAGAAGCAGACGCTGCCAATGAGCTGATGCGGTTGGCGAAACAGATTGCCCATCACAACAAGCGCTATCATGCCGAAGACACGCCTGAAATCTCAGACGCGGAATATGATGCGTTGGTGCGGCGCAATAATGAGTTGGAGGCGGCGTTCCCGCATCTCGTGCGCGCCGATAGCCCCAATAATTTGGTTGGCGCGGCTGTAGACGGTTCGGGCCTGAAGAAAATCGCGCATGCCAAGCGTATGATGAGCCTCGACAATGCGTTTGAGGCGCAAGATGTGCATGATTTCGTAGCGCGTGTCCGGCGCTTTCTAAACCTCGCCCCCGATGCGGATGTCGCGTTGACGGCGGAGGACAAGATTGACGGCCTTTCGCTCTCCTTGCGATACGAAAAGGGCCAGCTGGTAAAGGCCGCAACACGCGGCGATGGCAGCGTGGGTGAGGATGTAACCGCCAATGTCGCCTATATCTCGGACATTCCGCAGCAGTTGCACGGCGATGTGCCCGAGATTTTCGAGATACGCGGCGAGGTCTATATGGCCAAGTCTGACTTTGCGGCGATAAACGAAGTGCAAAAGGCGAAGGACGGGAAGATATTCGCCAACCCGCGCAATGCGGCGGCGGGGTCATTACGGCAGAAAGATGCCAAAGTTACCGCGTCGCGGCCGTTGCGGTTCTTTGCGCATGGATGGGGTGAGGTCAGTGGCCTGCCAGCCGAGACCCAAAGCGGCGTCATGGCCGCCATTGCGGCCTGGGGTGTGCCCGTGTCGCCATTGCTCGTCCGCGTGCCGCACAGCGATGATGCGCTGGCCCATTATGCCAGTATCGAACGCCAGCGGGCTGACTTGCCCTATGATATTGACGGCGTGGTCTACAAGGTTGACCGGCTTGAATGGCAGGAACGGCTTGGCTTTGTCGCAAAATCCCCGCGCTGGGCAATTGCGCACAAATTTCCTGCTGAACAGGCCGAAACAACGCTTGAGCTTATCGATATTCAAGTCGGACGCACGGGCAAGTTGACGCCCGTGGGTCGCCTGACCCCCGTAACGGTGGGCGGCGTCGTTGTCTCCAACGTAACGCTGCACAACCGCGATGAAATCGCCCGATTGGCTGTGCGCCCTGGTGACCGTATCGTTGTGCAAAGGGCAGGGGACGTCATTCCCCAGATCGTCGAAAACCTGACACGCGATGCAGCGCGCGCGCCTTATGCATTTCCATCGCAATGCCCCGAATGCGGTTCCGAAGCCGTCGCCGAGGAAGGCGAAGTCGATGTGCGTTGCACGGGCGGACTGATTTGTCCGGCCCAGCGTGTCCAGCGGCTGATCCACTTTGTCAGCCGTGGTGCGCTGGATATTGAGGGGCTTGGCGAGAAAACCATTCAAGAGTTTTTCGATCTGGGCTGGCTCGAAAGTCCCGCAGATATTTTCAGGTTGAAGGCCCGCCGTGCAGATATTTTAGCGCGCGATGGATGGCAGGATAAGTCTGTGGATAACCTGTTGGCAGCGATTGAGGCGAAGCGCGCGCCCGATGGCGCCAAGTTGCTCTTTGGGCTTGGCATTCGCCATATTGGCGCGGTCACTGCGCGCGATTTGTTTAAGGCTTTTGGAACTGTACAAGACGTCGGTAACGTCGGGCTGCGGTTGGCACTGGGTGATGAGGCGGCCGTCGCGGACATCACCACTATTGACGGCGTTGGCGGGGCAGTTGCCGAGGCACTTGGCGATTTTTTCCACGAACCGCACAATATGTTGGTGTGGAATGATCTTTTGAACGAAATCGCGCCGCCTGCTTATGTGTCAAACGTCCGTGAAAGCGCATGGACGGGTAAAAATATTGTGTTCACCGGAAAGCTTGAAACCATGAGCCGGGATGAGGCGAAGGCACAAGCTGAAGCACTTGGGGCAAAGTCTGCAGGATCGGTGAGTGCTAAGACTGACTTGGTCGTGGCTGGCCCCGGAGCAGGATCGAAGCTGAAACAGGCCACAGCACTTGGCATTTCAGTCATTGATGAGGCCGAATGGGCCCGCATTGTGGCGGAGGCTTAGCCGGGACTAGCAAAGTCTTTTGAGCCCATGAGATCGCTGCCAACGCGGTTGATGCAAAACGGTTTCAAGTGTAACCAATTGCCATGGATAGCTCGAGCCATGTTTATGACGCGCCGCCTGTCGGTGCAAATGCCGATTGGACCGTGCCCCAGAATTGGGACGCCTTTGGCGCCGATGAACATGCGATGTGGGACCGGCTTTTTGCGCGCCAAACCGAGATGCTACCGGGCCGCGCGGCGGACGCATTTCTGCGCGGGATCGACGTTCTAAAGCTCACGCGTCCCGGTATTCCCGATTATCGCGAATTGAACGCGCGATTGATGGCGGCCACCGGTTGGCAAATCGTTGCCGTGCCGGGCTTGGTTCCCGATGACGTGTTTTTTGACCATCTCGCCAATCGCCGTTTTCCCTCTGGCAATTTTATCCGGACGCCGGAGCAGCTGGATTATCTGCAAGAGCCCGACGTTTTCCATGATGTTTTCGGGCATGTACCCCTGTTGGCCGACCCCGTATTTGCCGATTATATGGTCGCTTATGGCAAGGGCGGACTGCGCTCGCTCGGTTTTGGCGCGCTTGACCATCTTGCGCGGCTATATTGGTATACGGTTGAGTTCGGCCTTATTCAGCAGGCGGATGGCTTGCGGATTTACGGCGCTGGGATCGTCTCAAGCTATGCAGAGAGCATTTTCGCGCTGGAGGACCCAAGTCCCAACCGGATCGCATTCGACCTAATGCGCGTGATGCGCAGCCATTACCGCATTGATGATTTTCAACAGAACTATTTTGTGGTCTCCAGCATGGAACAGTTGCTTAAGGTGACTGTCGAGACTGATTTCGCGCCATTGTACGATCGGCTTGAATCCTTGCCCGACATATTGGTTGGCGAAACCATTACTGAAGATGCGCTTATCACCAAGGGTACTCAGGCATATTTTAAGGGCGCTGATCGCTACCAGGTTCCAAAATCACCCGGCGGCTGACTGGTGCGGCCTGACGCGCGGAGTGGACGTTGCCAGCCATAAATGCGGCGCTTGACGAGCCACAGGCATGGCCAATCGCCCATATCCTTGCGTTTTTGCACTCTAAACCCGTGCAGGCGATATGCGCGTGTGACAGCCTCCGCCTGTGTATTCAGCAAGCCAGCCAATATCAGCGAGCCACCTTCGCGCAATGTCACCGATAGCGACGGGGCAAGTTCGATTAACGGGCCCGCCAAAATATTGGCGATCACCAAGTCATAAGGCGCGCGGGTGGTGATGAGGTCGTGCGCTGTCCCTGCGGCCACACACAACGCCAACTGACCCTGCGCAACGCCGCAAGGGACTTTGTTGACCACGGCATTGGCGGCAGTGACATCAATGCTGACAGGGTCGATATCCGATGCCGTCAAATATGCCTTCGGCCACAAAACATGCGCGGCAAATGCGAGCAGGCCAGTGCCCGTCCCGATGTCGGCAATCAGGTCAAAGCGTTTGCCGGCACGTTTCATTCGGTCGAGCATATCAAGGCAGCCGCTGGTCGTTTCATGTCCGCCCGTGCCAAAGGCGCGGCTAGCCTCGATCTGGAACGGGGTTGCGCCGTCGGGCACTGTGCCCTTGTTGGCCAATGTATGGACATAGAAGCGCCCGGCATGCACCGGCTGAAGTCCTTGCTGGCTCATGACGACCCAGTCGGCATCAGGAAGTTCTTCAACCACCGCCTTTGCTTTGACGGCGCTGGGCAGGCGGATTTGGATGGCGGCGATCACCTGAGCATTTGGTTTCTCGTTAAAATAGGCTTCAAGCCGCCATTTCTCGTCATTGAAGGCTTCGACTTCGTCCGCAACGATGGTCGGCATGGGTTCCAATGCCGCCAACCACTCATCGTCATTGTGCAGCGCTTCCGCCTCATTGCGGGTGCAGGGCAGGGTAACCTTCCAGTTCATTGTGCGGCTTCTTTGGCTAAGCGGGCGTCGAGCCGCTCCATCGCTGCTTTCGCATAATTTGCACAGCCTGCAGGGTCGGCCAGAGGTTCCTTGCCCGAAACGCGGTCAAAGAAACGCGATTGCGCGGGGTGCGGGGCGATCAGGACGTCGCATGGCTTTAGCTCAGAAACGCGCTTCATGGTCGCCCTTAATACCGCCACATAGGCTGGGTGGTCGGTAAATCGGTACGCATCAGCAGACACAGCGCCAAGGCTGTCGGCGAAAACAAACTGGTGACAGGTCGCGCCCTCACATGATTTCCAGGTCCAACTCGTTCCACCCGGGGCGTGGCCGGGCGTGGCGATGGCAGTCATTTTTATCGGGCCAAGGGTGATGGTTTCGCCGTCGCTGACGATCTGGTCGACCTTTATGCCCGCGAAGGGCGGCAATATTGCCAACTGCGGGTCTGTAGGATCCGAAATACCCGTCTCCAGACTTTTGCGCGCTTCGGCCCGTGCCAGCATGCGGGCTCCTGTAATGCCCTTCAATGCTGCAAGACCGCCAACATGATCCAAATGTTCATGGCTGCTGACCAGATATTTCACATCTGTTGGTTGGAAACCAAGCTTGCGAATATTGTCGGCAATGAACGGCGCAGCTTCGGCGGTCGCACCGTCGATAAGGATATGACCTTTGGGTGACGTGACGAGCAACGACACGATGCCGCATGTGCCCACCATATACACATTGGCGAATATATGCGCGGGCGGGGCAGGGTCGCCCCAGCCGTCACGGCCTTCGCACTGTGACGCGAGTGTGGTTCCGTTGCTCATGGCCTTGACGGGCGCGACAGGTGCGCAGGCCGTCAGGGCTAACGGCAATATGGCGCCAAGCTTAGCGTACATAGCTCGCACCATTTATGTCCAACACGGCGCCCGTCATCGAAGGCGGCGCGTCCAGCGCACAGAATTTTACCATAGCTGCGACCTCTTCGGGATCGGCAACCTTGCCGAGCGGAATATCGGCGAGCAGCTTATCGCCGCCGCGGCTTGCGAGATAATCGTCCGCCATGCCGGTCATGGTAAAACCGGGGCATATGGCAAAGGCATAGATTTTGTGGGCAGCGTAAGCCCGTGCGATGGTCTTGGTCATGGCGACCATACCGGCCTTTGATGCCGCATAATGCCAATGGGCGGGGCTATCCCCGCGATGCGCAGCGCGGCTGGCGATATTGACGATCCTGCCGCTCGCGTTCGATTCTTGCCAATGCAGGACGGCACGGCGACACAAGTCCGCACTGGCCGTCAGGTTGATCTGCATGGTCCGGTTCCAATTGGTGAGCCATTCCTCATCCGGGACCGAAATCGGGTTTTGTTCAAATACCCCGGCATTGTTGATCAATACATCCACACGCCCGTCGAGGCGGTCAAGCGCGTAGTTCCAAAGCCGTTGCGGCGTGACGGGATCGCTTAGGTCGCCATCTGTGCTGGACAGCGCCAGCACGGAAGTCGTTGCGGGGTCAAAGCTGGCGGCGGCAGCAGCGCCGATGCCGCGTGATGCGCCGGTGATAAGAATATGGGTTTTCATCCGCGCTGCTTTTCACAGCGCCGACAAAATTTCAACCGAAGTTATCGGATGAGGTTTCCAACAAAACGCGTAGCATTGGCTTGAAGCGATGAGATTTTCTCATTTACTTCGCTAAACCCGCCCTCAAGCAACATGATTTCCGACACCACATTTTCCGTATCGCTGCGGATGGCGGAAATGGTGTTCGACATTAAATCGGCCGCCAAAGCGGTTTCATCAACGGACGCGGTAATCATCGTCACCGTCTGTGCTTGGTCCTCCATCGCCCGCCGGATGCGTTCGGCCGACATGCGTACTTCGTCAACGGTTTCGCGGATGGATGCGTTTGATTCAACGGACGCCTTGGTCGCACTTTGAATAGATGAAATCTTCTGCGCAATTTCGTCCGTTGCCTGCGCTGTTTGATTTGCGAGGCTTTTGACTTCCTGCGCAACCACAGCGAAACCACGGCCCGCATCGCCTGCGCGCGCGGCTTCGATTGTGGCGTTCAACGCCAACAAGTTGGTTTGCCCCGCGATCTCGCGGATAAGGCCCAATATAGATTCGATAGATTGAGATTGTTCGGACAGCGTGTCGGTCGCCACTGCACCTTTGGTTGCCACGGCCGCGGCGCGGTTTGCGACGTCGGCTGCGGTCTCCACTTCTGTCCGCGCATCTTCAATAGCGCGGATGAGGCCTGCGGCAGTTTGGGCTGCTTCGCGCATGGCGACTGCAGATTGTTCAGACGCTGCAGCAACTTCCGACGCCTTGGACAGCATGCCGTTCGCCATTTGTGAGCTGCTCGCGGCTTGTTGGCGCAATACGGCTGTGCGGTCGGCAACCTCATGTGCCGCAATGCCGATGTCGGATTCAAACTGCGCCGATTGTTCCTGGCGGCGTGTCGCGTTCTGATTAGCGTAATATGCCGTGTGACACATTGCCATGATGGACAGTTCCAGGCCCGTCGCGGTCAGAACGGCAGCTGCGAGGTCCTGATAGTCCTTCTGTTCAACGCCATATACTTCACCGAGCAACTTTAGCGTGAAGGCGTTCGTCCGTATCGACGCTGCATTAAGAGCTTTGGGCGGGATGCCCCGCTGGCAAGAATCCATAATCTGGCGGGTTAGAAACTTTGACCATTCCGCGCCTTCGATATCGCTAAGGCGTTTACCAATAAAGGCCGCTGTTTTGATCCGGGCTTTTTCTACATTTTCGGGATCCTGCATTTCCGGAAACTTACCCATACGGGTCCAATAATCCCAATAATAGCTGCTAATGTCATATAGCCGGTCTTTCAACAGCTCGCCGACTTTGCGGCAGCGGGGCGCAAAGTTTTTGTGTTCGACAAACACATCAATAATCGCCTGGACGTCCGATTGTTCAATGTCCCGTTTCTCTGCCATTGTTGCGTTCCTGTGCCATGGTCTTCCGCAATGCGGACCGATTTTCCATGTTTAAGCGGCAAATGGTTAATAGGCGGTTATTGCCCGAACGCCTCCGGTGCTCTGGCGCAGATTTTGTGCAAAGTTGTGATTGAACAAATCCATCATCTCAATGCGCGATTCTGACGGCGGAGGCCTTGCGCCACGCCATTAAACGATTAAAGAGCGACGCTTAATATAGGCTGCGCTTAAATGAAGGACGCTGAAATCATGGCGAAAAACCCGAACCGCCCGTTATCACCGCATTTGCAGGTGTATCGTTGGTCACCGCAGATGGCGATTTCGATTTTCCACCGCGCAACAGGATTCATTCTCGCGACGGTTGGAATGATCACCTTGCTTTGGTGGTTGTCCGCAATTGGCGGTGGCGCGGAGAGCTATGCGACCTTTCAAAAATATGTTGTCTCCGCAGGTGAAAGCGCAACCGGTTTTGAAACTGCGGTTAACTGGTTCTTCCGGCTTTTGGGCCTTGCTGTAACCTTCAGCTTTTTCCAGCATCTCGCATCTGGCATTCGCCACCTCGTTTTGGATATTGGCGCTGGTTACGAATTGAAGGCTAACCGGACCTGGGCTTCGGCTGCATTCATTGCGGCCTTTTTTGCAACTGCATTCGTTGTCCTGTTTGTGGCATCGCGCTTTCTGGGAGTTTGATGATGGACAGTAGAACATATATCGGACGCGTGCGTGGGCTGGGTTCAGCAAAGCATGGCGGCGAACATTGGTTGAAACAGCG
>DBOA01000186.1 GCA_002299195.1 Sphingomonadales bacterium UBA658 | reverse complement strand
GGCTATGCCATTTGGGTGAAGCCTGCTGACCTGTTGGGCGACCGCAAGCAATTGGCTAACCAGCTTGCCGCCATCTTCCCCGACACACCGGCTGCAGAATTTTATGCCAAGTTGACCGCTGACAAACCCGGCTATCTGCGCAAGCGCGCGCTGCCCGAGCAAGTCAAGCAGGTCCACGACCTTGGCGAGATTGCCATTGAATTCCCGCGTGAGGCAACGCGTCTGTACCCGCAGCATGACATGGCGGCACACGTCCTCGGTTTCGTAAACCGCGATGGCCGTGGGGCTATGGGGATGGAGCGGGTCATGAACGATTACCTGCGCGACCCTTCGAAGCGGTCGACCCCACTGAATTTGGCTTTGGATGTCCGCGTGCAGGCCGCGCTTGAAAGCGAGCTTGCTTCGGGTATGACCGCAACGAACGCCAAAGGTGGAGCTGGCGTCATATTGGACGTCACGACGGGTGAGGTAGTCGCCATGGCAACATTGCCGTCGTTCAACCCCAACCGGCCGTCGTTCGCAAATATTCCGGACCTTGGACAGCCGATTGTCGATGGCCGCTACCCCATTTCGCGGCAAACGAACAACGTCACGAACCGCGTGTATGAACTCGGCTCCACCTTCAAACCGCTGACCGTGGCCGCTGCGTTGGACGCAGGCACAGTGCGCGACCTTTCGGTTCGGTATGATGCGACCAAGCCGCTGCAATTCGGCAGGTTTAAAATCCGGGATTCGCATCCGTCGGACCGCTGGATGAACACGCCCGAAGCATTGATCCACAGTTCGAATATTGTAACCGCACAAATTTCTGACCAATTGGGTGCTGCCCGTATGGATGCGATGTTGCGCACTATGCATTTTAATGCGCGTCCCGACATCGAATTGGTAGAAAAGGCCATGCCGCTATATCCCAAATCATGGGATCGCCTGACCAATATGACGGTTGGTTTCGGACATGGTATCGCGGTTACACCCATGCATTTGGCCAGCGCATATGCAGCGATGGTGAATGGCGGCATTTATCGGCCGGCCACGATGTTCAAGACGAAATCGGATGCCAAAATTCCCGGCAAGCGCGTCTTTACCGCGGCTACCAGCGCGCGGATGCGGCAGCTTATGCGGATGATCGTCGTCGACGGCACGGGCAACAAAGCCGACGCCTTGGGCTATCGCGTCGGTGGCAAGACAGGATCGGCCGAAAAGCCGGGCGTTGGCGGTTATAACCGTACGCTGGTTGTTTCGACCTTTGCGGCGGCTTTCCCGATGGATAACCCGCGTTATGTTGTGCTTGTCATGCTGGATGAGCCAAAGGGCACGGAAGCATCAAGCTTTCAGCGGACGGCAGGCTATACCGCGGCGCCGGTGGTGCAGAAGACGATTACACGCATCGGTCCGTTGATGGGAATTATCCCTGACATGAAACGCGATGTTGATGTATCGGAACTGATGCCTTTACTGTGGAAGGCGAAGGGAGAGCAATAGTGAAGCTCGGGCAATTGGTAAGCGATGCCGATCCGGCATTTGCCGACAGAACAGTGACCGGCTTTGCCATCGACCATCGGAAGATTGCGCCCGGAACAGTTTTTGGTGCCTTTCAGGGTGCCAGTTTCAACGGCGAAGATTTCATCGATGCCGCGATTGCCGCGGGTGCGGTGGCAATCGTCGCGCGTCCGGAGGCACACGTCACAGGTGCGTTGCATATCGCCGATACGGAGCCACGCCGCGCCTTTGCGCAATTGGCCGCCAATTATTTCCGTCCCTTTCCCGGACAGATCGCAGCCGTCACGGGCACAAATGGTAAGACATCAACCGCTGAACTCACCCGGCAGCTGTGGCGCATGGCGGGGCACAATGCGGCGTCGATCGGCACCTTGGGCATCACAACGGCGTCGGACCAAACAACGACGGGACTGACAACGCCCGACATCGTGACCTTTCTTGCGAACATGTCCGGTCTGGCGCGTGAAGGCATAAGCCACGCGATATTTGAAGCGTCCAGCCACGGTCTGTCGCAATATCGCAGCGAAGGCGTTCGGGTTTCGGTCGCCGCATTCACGAATTTGAGCCGCGATCATCTTGATTATCATGGCACGATGGAAAGCTATTTCGACGCCAAAATGCGTTTGTTCGATGAGGTCGTCGATGAAAATGGCTGCGCCGTCATCTGGGCAGATGATGTCTGGTCGGACCAAGTCATTGCAAGGGCGCGCAAACGCGACCTGCGGATGATTACCGTGGGTGAAAAGGGCAAGGGTGTGCAATTGCTCTCGCGCGAAGCCACGCAGCTTGGCCAGACGCTTGAGCTGCGAATTCAGGGTGACGTGTACAAAGTGAAACTGCCGCTGATTGGTGCGTATCAGGCCGCAAACGCGCTTGTCGCCGCGGGCGTCGTGATGGCGAGTGGCGGTGACGTGGAAAGCCTGCTGTCGCATCTCGCGCGGTTGCAGCCCGTCCGTGGCCGGCTGGAGCGCGCCGTCATCACCAAAAGCGGCGCACCCGTCTATGTCGATTATGCCCATACGCCCGACGGCCTGCGCGCGGCAATCGCGGCATTGCGTCCGCATACAAAGGGCAAGCTGATCACGGTATTTGGTGCAGGCGGTGACCGCGACACGGGCAAGCGTCCGGAAATGGGTGCGGTTGCGGTTGCGGATTCCGACATTGTGATTGTGACCGACGATAATCCACGCAGCGAAGATCCATCACTTATTCGCGCAGACATCATGGCCGGCGCGCCCGGGGCACATGAAATTGGCGACCGGCGCTATGCCATTGCCTTTGCCATCGAACATGCCGAACCCGATGATATCGTCCTGATCGCGGGCAAGGGTCACGAACAAGGGCAGATCATCATGGGCCGCGTTTTGCCGTTTGACGATGTCGAAGTGGCGCGGGAATGCGCAGCATGACGCCCTTATGGACTTTTGAAGAATTGCTCGCCGCGACCGGCGGGACGGCTGCCGGACATTTTGACGTCCATGGCGTTGCGTTCGATTCCCGCGAAATCGGCGCGGGGGATTTGTTCTTTGCGCTCAAGGGTGCCGAGACGGACGGGCATCGGTTCATCGAAACAGCATTTGCCAATGGCGCCGCCGGCGCGATTGTGTCGCAGCCCGTGCCTTTTCCCCATATTCTGGTCAGCGACACGATGCAGGCGCTTGAGGCGCTCGGTCATGCGTCACGCGCACGGACCAAGGCGAAGATTATCGGGGTGACGGGTTCTGCAGGTAAAACGGGGACCAAAGAGGCGCTTTATGCTGCGCTGGACCGCTATTCACGCGGGCGCGCGCACCGGTCGGTCAAAAGCTATAACAATCATGTCGGCGTACCGCTCAGCCTCGCGCGTATGCCCGCTGACTGTGACTTCGGCATTTTCGAAATGGGCATGAACCATGCCGGTGAAATGCGGGCGCTCAGCAAGATTGTGCGTCCTGACGTCGCGATTATCACCACCATTGCCCCGGCGCATATCGAATTTTTTAAGGACGAGAGCGGCATTGCAGATGCCAAGGCGGAGATATTTGAAGGCTTGGCCGACGGTGGCACGGCCATCCTGCCCGCCGATAGTCCGCATTATGCGCGGCTTCGTGCCGCGGCGGAAAAATATGCCGGCAATATCATGACCTTTGGCTTTAGCGCGAATGCCGATGTCCGCGTGGTCGACCATATGCCTGCGGACGGCGGCACGCTGATCACCGCAAAAGTGCGCGAGAATATGCTGTCCTTCACGCTGTCGCAGCCCGGCGAACATTGGATTGGCAACAGCATGGCGGTGTTGGCCGCGGTTTCCGCAGCCGGCGGCGATTTGGCTTCGGCTGGCCTTGCCATGGCGGAAATGGGCGGTCTTGCCGGACGCGGCGCGCGCCACGTTATTCGCATTGGTGATGGCACCGGCCATCTCATTGACGAAAGCTACAACGCCAACCCTGCATCCATGCTGGCGACGATTGGCCAATTGGGACAAGCATCCGGCGGCCGCCGGATTGCCGTTTTGGGTTCGATGAAAGAACTTGGAGCAAAAAGTGCGCAATATCACAGCGCACTCGCCGCACCCTTGGCCGCCGCAAAGGTGGATTTTGCATTGCTCGTCGGTCAAGAGATGGAAATTCTCGCCCAAGAGTTGAACGCAGGGGTTGAGGGGCCAGCCAATTTCGCGCATTGCGCGACCGCGCAGGAGGCATTGGCCCTTCTGCAAAATTATCTTTGCGCATCAGACACGATATTGGTCAAAGGTTCCAACAGTATGGGACTTTCCTCCATCGTCAGCGCGCTGACGGATGGGAAAAACTAATGCTATATATATTGGCCGAATATCTTGGTTTTCCGGGTATTTTGAACCTTATCCGCTATCTTAGTTTCCGTTCGGGCGCAGCTGTCGCCACCGCGCTTGTCATCGGTCTTCTGATCGGTCCGCGCTTCATCAGCATGCTGCGTGTCCGTCAGGGCAAGGGCCAGCCCATTCGCAGCGACGGCCCGCAGTCCCACCTCGCTAAGGTCGGCACCCCGACCATGGGCGGCCTGATGATATTGGTGTCGGTCGGTGTCTCTATGTTGCTGTGGATGGACCTGACCAATGTGTATGTTTGGGCGTGTCTGCTGGTGACAGCAGGCTTTGGCACCGTCGGGTTCCTTGACGATTATGACAAGGTCAAAAAGCGCAGTCACAAGGGCGTTTCGGGCAGGGTCCGACTGCTTATGGAGTTTGCGATTGCGGGCGTTGCGGTATCGCTGATTGTCTCGCAATCGGGTGGTATGTTGTACCTACCCTTCGTCAATGGCCCCGTTGTTGATCTGGGTTGGTGGTATGTGCCCTTTGGGGCGTTTGTCATCGTGTCCTTTGGCAATGCGGTGAATTTGACCGATGGTCTTGACGGATTGGCCACTATGCCCGTGATTATCGCGTCAGTCGCGTTCATGATCATCGTCTATATGGTCGGTAACGCCAAATATGCGGCCTATTTGGGCATTCCTTTTTACTTGGGCGCTGGCGATCTTGCGATGTTGTGCGGTGCAATCGTAGGCGCTGGTCTGGCGTTCCTGTGGTTCAACGCGCCGCCTGCTGCAGTGTTCATGGGCGATACCGGCAGCCTTGCCCTGGGCGGCACATTGGGCGCCATCGCCGTTGTCGCGCACCATGAATTCGTGCTCGCGATCATCGGCGGACTTTTCGTGATTGAGGCGCTGTCGGTCATCATTCAGGTATTCTGGTTCAAACGCACCGGAAAGCGCATCTTCCGCATGGCACCCATCCACCACCATTTTGAACAGCTTGGCTGGTCGGAACCAACCGTTGTTATCCGTTTTTGGATTGTCGCTTTCGTACTCGCGCTTGCAGGTCTATCAACGCTCAAGCTCAGATGATTACGACACCCGCCTTCAAAGACCGTAAGTTTGCGATACTGGGGCTTGCGCGCTCCGGCCTTGCAGCTGCGCGGTCGCTTGTTGCGGGCGGGGC
>DBOA01000184.1 GCA_002299195.1 Sphingomonadales bacterium UBA658 | reverse complement strand
CCGCGCAGTTCCAGCACGGCTCCAACGGGTTCACCCGACGAAACCGGTATTGTGGAGTACGGAATTGCGTTTTCGGCGATGCTCTCAATCGTGCCGTCTGTCCGGACAAAGATAATGTCGAGCGGGATCACCGTGTTCTTCATCCAAAAGCTTGCCATGCGGGGTTCAGGAAAGGGGAAGACCATGCCCGCATTGTCCGCAAGCTCGGTACGGAACATCATTCCCTTGTCCTGCTGCATCGATGTCCGCGCAATTTCGACGGTAAACGCCCGCGTTTTTGCGCCACTGGTGACGCACAATGTCACTTGTTCAAGCCCTACGGCAGACCGACCTGCGCCGGTTCCGGGTTTGCACCCTGCGGTCTGGTTTCCACCATTGGCAGGCATTGTGCACGCGGCAAGCGAAAGGGCGGTGGCGTAAAGGCCCATTTTGCCAAGCTTACGTAAATTCATTTAGGCGATCCTTTTTCGATTCTGGCACAGTTTATTGCGGCACTGCCGGCCTGTTTCACAAAACAACTTCCGTTTCCACCTACATTGATCGATCCGGTTCCGCGATTGAAGATATTGGCCGCTTCGTCGACATGCACGCGCGATTCCCCATTGCCGATATGTTCGAGCCGCGCATTGCGCATGGGGACATTGGCCGCGTCAAAATGACCGGCGCCATTCAATGTGACACGCCCGTCACGGACTTTGCCGGCTTTTATATCGATCCGCCCGTTTCCGTCGATGTCGGCCGAAAATTGGTCGGTGAGTAGCCGTTCCACCGCAATGGAGCCGTTGCCCGTCACGAGCATGCGTGCGGCGTTTTGTTGCTTTACCTCGGAAATTTGCAGGCTTCCATTGCCGCTGACCGTCACGTCTTTAATAGCTTGCGTCGACAGCATGACCTCAATCGGCTGCGTCATCGGGACGCCCTGTTCGTTGTTCAAAGCACCCTGAAGACGCACAAGCAATGTCAGGCCGACACGTTCCAGCTTCAGGGCGTCGAGCACCCTTTTGTCGCCTTTGGCTCTGGCAGATGGCGCTTTGCCCGTTTGCACCTGTACTTTGATGTCGCCGATGACTTGAATATTTTCAAAGCTGGCGACGAGGATTTTGCGTTCGTCGGCCAGCGCGGGCCGCTCAGCAAAACATCCGACCAACAGCGAGATGGCAACAATTAATGTGCCAATGTTGCCTCGCCCCATTCCACCCAGCCAAGCCATTTCGGTGTCCTTTTCATATAATGTCCTTGCGGCGCATCACACACAAAGCCAGCATCAGATATGGCCCCAGTTACGGGTCGGGTCAAATGGCATCCGCCGGCAATATGTTTCCAAACAGGCTCAATACGATTTTGCCATATTGCCGCAGCGGGCTCTGGCGCTTTGCCATGCTCCAAAAATATCAGCCGCCCGCCGGGGCGCAGGACGCGCCGGACCTCCGAAAGCGCGGCAGTTGGATCCTGAACCGAACATAATGTGAAAGTGGTGACGACAGAATCAAAGCTGCTGCATTCAAACGGAAGCGCCTCTGCAATGCCGTTTGCGAAATTTGCGCTTCGGCCGGATCGCAAGAGCGCATCTTGCGCGCGGCCAAGCAATTCCGGCGAGGGATCAACCCCCGATAGGGATCGCACCTGCGACCAGTCGTAAAACTGCAGATTGGTTCCGCCGCCGCAGCCCAGTTCCAGAATGTCCCCCGATGCGCGCGGAACAACTTTTGCCCGGTCACGCATCACCGCAGGCTGCGTGCAGGCGCAACCAATGAGGCGGGGCATGACGTGCCGGTCCCACCAACCGTTCATGTGCTGGTACCCGAAGGTTTAACATCCTCGGCAGCGTCCAAAACCGCGTGTCCACATGCGGTCATGGCGCGTGCGGCAAACGGCAGGAACAGCGTGATTTTACGCATGGGTCAACCTCCTTGTGTATCGTCGTTATGATGCACTTCGGGATGGTAACTCAAGCGCAAATTACAAGCTGTCCTTCGAACCTATTTCACCCAAAATCTTCGGGATTTTTTCTTTGAAGGGGAAAAAGCCCTTGGTCGCATGTGGCCAGAATTTCTCGTCCCAGCTTCGGCGGATTTGGACGAGCTTTATGCCTTCTTGTTCCAGACGCGGAGCGAATTTGGCGAACAGGTCAGCAACCGGACCCACCGGCGCGTAAGCG
Organism: Sphingomonadales bacterium UBA658; assembly: GCA_002299195.1. Classification (GTDB taxonomy): domain Bacteria; phylum Pseudomonadota; class Alphaproteobacteria; order Sphingomonadales; family Sphingomonadaceae; genus Sphingorhabdus_B. The sequence goes on along the minus strand of DBOA01000184.1, from coordinate 10,316 downwards.
GTGATAATCTGTTCAGCGCCGGCTTGTTTTGCCTGTGTGATTAAGGTTTCGATATCGAGTGTGTCGAGAATATCCGTGGGACATTGAAACGCAGTGCCGATCCGTTCTGCTGCGTCGCGTGACACGCTTGCGACGAAACCCCGTGCATTGTCGCCCCATAAGGTGGTGGCATCGGCGACGACAAATGCCGCCTTGATTGCCGGCGAAGGCGTAAAGAGCGACTCCGGGTTCAGGTCATCCGGCGTTACCAACAACAATGCCGGCTGTTGCCTGTCCCATTGCGCTGCGAACGGCACAGGCCGTGGATTTGCGACGGTCAAATCAGGTGGAATTACGGCCGTCGTTGCCAGCCCTTTTGGTGCAAATCGCCCATTGGTGTAGCGCGCGATATTGTCCGTTGTCGCGAGATATGTTTTGCCAGCGGTTTGCAAGCCAGCCACCCAACGCCACGACAATGTGTTGCTCGCTGCGTCGGCGTCAACCAAGTGGCGCAAGAAAAAGTCCGCGCCCAACGCCCATGGCAGGCGCAGTGTAAAAATCCAGATTGAGGCAAACCACATTCTTGCGTGATTGTGCAGATAGCCCGTTTCCACCAGCTCGCGTGCCCAATCGTCAAAGCCCTCAATGCCGGTCTGCCCAGACTCAGCGTTGCGGATTGCGCGCGCGTTCGGGAAACTATCGCGCTGCCGGTCGCGTTCTTCCTGAAACTGCGTCCACACGGACGGGCGCATTTCCAGCCAACCCTTCCAATAGGTGCGCCACAATATTTCCTGAATGAACTTTTCGGCTGCTGCCAGGCTGTGCTGCTCCAGAACAGCTTGCACGACGTCCTGCTCGGTAATCATCCGATAGCGCAGATAAGGCGAGAGTTTGGATACGGCGCTGGGCTGCGCTGGCCCCGGATCCGTGTTGCGGCCAAAGGCATAATTTTGCCCCGCGCCGGGTATGAACTGCTCAAGGCGCGCGCGTGCAGCTTTCCGCGAGGCGGGGAAAATATCCGATATCACGGTCATGCCAGCAACTTTTGCAAGTAGGGACGGATTTTCAGGAACCGGACATACAACCGCTCGAATATGTCCAAAATAACGGGATTTCGCGCAAGCCAACCAAGGGGTTTAAGCAGGGGAATATGCCGCCACATCGCGGCGAATGCTGCAGCGCCCGATAGCATCACCCCATTTTCACAGGCGTGAAGACGGTCAAGCATCAGCTGCCGGTCGAGCGGGCATATGGCCGTTTCTGGCGCAATATCTTGGAAGTCGATTTGCCGCTGCCAATCGAGACGCCGCATCAGCCCGATTTCACGCACACACAGCGGACATGCGCCGTCATACCAGATGATGAGATTGACCATGCCTCTGTTTAGACGCGCCGGAAAGGGACGTCAGGCTGGGCATAATATGGTATAGAAATGCCAAAAAAAGGGCGCCGTTGCCAGCGCCCTTCATATTTTCCGTTAAGGAAACTGCTTATTCCGCTTTTTCGTAATATTGCGGAGCCGCTTCATTCAAAATAGCCAAAATCTTCTGGAGAGCCGCTTTTTCGTCGGTCTTTTCCATTGCCGCGAGTTCGCGGGCCAAACGGCTTGATGCCGCTTCAAAAATCTGACGCTCCGAATAGCTCTGCTCTGGCTGGTCATCGGGGCGGAACAAGTCGCGGGTCACTTCAGCGATCGAAACCAGGTCGCCCGAGTTGATTTTCGCTTCATATTCCTGGGCACGGCGCGACCACATGGTGCGCTTTACCTTGGGCTTGCCGGTGAGCGTATGCATTGCTTCCTTGAGCGTTTTGTCGCTCGATAGCTTGCGCATACCAACGCCTTCGGCCTTGTTGAAAGGCACGCGCAGCGTCATTTTTTCTTTTTCAAAGCGCAGCACATAAAGTTGCAGCTGCATCCCTGCGATTTCGGAATCCTGAAGCTCGATTACGCGACCAACCCCGTGCTTGGGATACACCACATAATCGCCTACATCAAACATCGCCGCGTTGGACGTCATATTACGACCTTTCTGATTATTCGGGAGAATAAGCTCGCTGACAACATCTTGTTGTCCATAAGACAGTTGGCATTCGTCCCTTACGTCATCACCCGCTCAATCCCATGATAGGAAGGCGGTTATCGACCATTTTTGGCCTGTCGGCGCGGAGTGTAACAGATTCGCCACAAAAGTTCAATGCTGCTGTAGAGAGCCTCAATAGTGCGGCTTAAATTGCGCTTAATTTTCGCACGCGATCATCATGTTCGGCAAACACGGCATTGCTAATCGGCTTGATATCCGCCGAGTTCATCCAGCATAGGTCCATATGGCCCAGAACGCGGTCATCATGGCTTCTTATGGTGACCGGCAGGATGGGTTGATGATCCAGCTCATCGACCAATACCGGATTGGATGGGACGCCCGTCCCCCATTTTTCGCCCCATTGGCGCAACGCGATCATTGTCGGCAGCAAATCCAGCCCTTTTTCGGTCAGCCGATATTCCACTTTGCGGCGGTCATCAGGGCAGGGCGTACGATGCAATATCCCGCTTTCGCTCAATCGGCTTAAACGGTTGGCCAATATGTTGCGCGCAATGCTGATTTCCGTAAGAAAATCTTCAAAATGGCGGACACCGTTAAAGGCAGCGCGCAATATCATGAATGACCATCGTTCGCCCATCGCCTCCAAGGCTGTCGGAAGCCCACACTCGGTAATATCCTGTAGTGACTCGCGCAATTCGCCCATATATTTGTCCTTTAGCGCACAGCGTGAGCCGACCCGAAAAATTTTGCAACCCCATTTAAGTTTTAAGTTGCAACTCGAAACCTAATCTAATAAATAGCGATTCGCAACTGGTTTTCCAGAGGCGCAAAACGAAGGTTGGGGGTCAATAGCACCGGCCATCGTTGTGCTCGCTTAGCAAAGCTAAAAGGATAAAATTATGACTCTCTCCCAAGTTTCCGCCCGTTTGGGCGCGCTCGCTGCCGCATCTGTGATCATTGCTACACTGCTGTTCGGTGTTCCAACGCAGGCGCAAGCTGCAAGCAACGGCGCATATTACAAAATCGAATTGGCGCAGCCAGCCGCATCGAAGCAAGAATTGCTGCGTAGCGTAGTTGTAAAGTGCGAAGGCACTGCATGCCGCGCGCCAATGGCTTCGACTGCCGCAAAGAACATGTGCATCAGTGTCGCCCGCAAATTGGGTTCAGTTTCTGCATTCACCGCTGGTGATCGCGTATTTACAGCCGACGAACTCGCCGCCTGTAACGCTGGCGCTTAATTGACCAAACTCTCAATAAGCACATTCGGCTCTTCTCTCCTCCCATGTAGTCCGCGACAATTTTATTGACGCTTTGAGCCGAGACAACTGCACCGGAATATGGGCATACGCGAAACATCGCGGACGCCATATTCCGGTGCATTTTTTGTTGGAGCAGGTGTCATCACATGCGCCATGCACAAGCAGTCCGCCCACAATTTGCTGTTAAATCGACTATGGTTTTAAGTTTCTTGTTGCAACGCAGCGCAAAAGCCACATCTTGGAGCCTATGATGCGGCAATATGAATTGGTTGAACGGGTGCGGGCCTATATCCCGGATGTCGATGAGGATCGGCTGAACCGAGCCTATGTCTTTACGGTTCAGATGCATGGTGCGCAGAAACGGGCATCAGGTGACCCGTATTTCAGCCATCCGGTCGAAGTCGCAGGGCTCATGACCGACCTCAAAATGGATGAGGATACGATCATCACCGCGCTGCTCCACGACACGGTGGAAGACACGCTCACCTCAATCGAAGATGTGGAAAACCGCTTCGGTTCCGAAGTCGCGCGGCTGGTCGACGGCGTTACCAAGCTTTCGAAAATCGAGGCGCAAACCGAAAACGAACGCGCTGCGGAGAATTTGCGTAAGTTCCTGCTCGCTATTTCAGATGATATCCGCGTTCTTTTGGTCAAGCTTGCGGATCGCCTGCACAATATGCGGACGCTGCATTTCATCAAAAGCCCGGAAAAACGTCGTCGTATCGCCAAAGAAACGATGGATATCTATGCCCCGCTGGCGGAGCGGATTGGCATGTATGAATATATGCGCGAAATGCAGTTGCTCGCGTTCGAACAGCTGGAACCCGAAGCATATCAGACGATTATGGGTCGTCTGAAACAAATCCGCGAAAAGGCCGATGTTGAAATCGACCAAATTAACCAGACCATCGCTTGGGAAATGGAGCAGGCCGGGCTGAAGATCAAAATCTCCGGCCGCGAAAAGCATCCTTATTCGATCTGGAAAAAGATGCAGGAACGCCATGTCGCGTTTGAGCAGCTGACCGATATCAATGCCTTTCGCGTGATAACCGAGACCACCGAAGACTGCTATCGCGCGCTGGGTGTGCTGCATCGGCGCTGGCAGATGGTGCCGGGGCGGTTCAAGGATTTCGTCTCAACGCCAAAGCGCAACGGATATAAATCGCTGCACACCACGATCATGTTCGCCAAAAATATGCGCGTCGAAGTGCAAATCCGCAGCGCCGAAATGCATCGAAGTTCGGAACATGGCTTCGCCGCCCACTGGGCCTATAAACAAGCGGATAAGCCCGATGGGCAGGCTGCGTGGTTACGCGATCTCATCGAAATTCTTGAAACCAGCCAAGATGCCGAGGATATCCTCGAGAACACCCGCATGGCGATGTATCAGGACCGGATATTTGCCTTCACCCCAAAGGGCGCGCTGCATCAGTTGCCCAAGGGGTCAACGGTCGTTGATTTTGCGTATGCCGTGCATACCGATCTTGGCGACAAGACCGTTGGCGCAAAAGTGAATGGGCGCCATGTCCCGTTGCGCGCGCAATTGAACAATGGCGATATGGTCGAGATCCTGAAATCCAAGGCGCAGGAACCGCAGCAGACTTGGCTGAACTTCGTGACGACAGGTAAGGCGCGCGCCGCAATCCGCCGGCATGTGCGGCACCGCGAACGCGATGAGCTGGTCGCGATTGGGCGCAAGCTTTACGAAGAAGTTGCTGCGCGTATGCCGGGCAAAATCGGCAAGAAAGCTTTAACGGCTGCGGTGACCCGGCTTAAGCTTGAAGACGAGGAAGAGCTGATGCATCGCATCGGCCTTGGCAAGATTAATGACCACGCCCTGATGGAGGCACTGGTGCCTGGTTTTGACGCGGATGGCATCGCGCTTGATTTCCCAAGTCAAGAGCGCGCCATCTCCATACGCGGCCTTACGCCGGGCGTCGGTTACCACCTCGGTGAATGCTGCCACCCCATTCCGGGTGACCGGATCGTTGGGCTGAGGTTGCCGGGACAACCGGTTGAAGTGCACAGGATCGAATGTGATCGTCTCGCTAACGGAGCCGACGCCGATTGGGTCGACTTGAGTTGGGGGCAGGGTAGCGATGGCGCTTCGGCGCGATTGCGCACGATCATTCACAATCGTCCCGGCACTTTGGGTGAAATTGCCGGCATTTTTGGCTATCACAAGGCGAACATCATCAATTTGCGTTTAACTGCGCGCGACGCTGAGTTTCATACCTTTGAAATAGATTTGGAGGTGCATGATTTGCAGCACCTTATGCGGATCATATCTGCGCTTCGGGCGTCCGAGGCGGTGGCGACAGCAGACCGCGTCTACGACTAAATCCAGTCGCCGATTTCGGCCCCGGGTTCAGCATAGACAAAACGCTTGGCCAGTTCAAAACTGTGTCCAGCGCGCAGAAAGGCATTGAGTTGCTTATTGCGTTTCTCTGGCGTTGCCGCTTCTTGGGCAAATGGACCGATACGTTTGCGCCGCGCAAAGTTTTCTGCGGCACTTAATGTGCTTTCTTCCATATGCGCTTTTGCCGGGATGGCATCCGCTTGGCCAATGCCGCTTGCCCGCAAATCCTCGTTTAAGCGCCGTTCGCCATAGCCACGGCGCACAAATGACCGGCTTCGTGCCTCAGCAAATTGGGCGTCGTTTATATAGCCGAGTGCGGCAAATTGTTCGACCAGCATGGCGATGTCCGCGCTGCGTTCCCCGTCCCACCCGCGCTCGCGAATTTTGCGGTTTAAATAGATCCCGAGTTTGGCCTGAGTGGTCGCATATTTGCCAACATAATGCAGCGCTAGCTGTCTCAGTCTCTCGTCATTTAACGGCGGAGCGGGTTTTTTGGCGGCACGTGGGCTGTTCACGCCCTATTCTTGCCACAGTCGGGTCGAAATTTGAACTGGTATCGACGCGTAATGGTGTATGCTACCAATAAAATTATCGGGCATCGCCCTATTTGCTATGGGAAAAATTATGAGCGAACGCGCATCCACGCCAACGCAGGACAGTTTGCCACGTCGTTTTTCTGACTTTGCGACCTTAGGTGAGGCATTGGATTATGCCGCCCAAGGGCAGCGCGGTCTTAATTTCCACGACATGCGCGGCAAATTGGCGCGCGCGTATCCCTATAGCGAAATGCGCGAAGACGCGCTGAACATGGCGTATCGCTTGATCAGCCATGGTGTCCGTAAAGATGACCGTATTGCCTTGGTCGCGGAGACCGGTCCCGATTTTGCGGCCTTGTTCTTTGGCTGTGTATATGCGGGCGCATGGCCAGTGCCCCTGCCGTTGCCAACGTCATTTGGCGGTAAAGAAAGCTATGTGGACCAGTTGTCCGTGCAGTTGAAAAGCTGTGACCCCAAGATATTGTTCTTTCCAGCGGAACTCGCCGAAATGGCCAATGATGCGGCACGCGCATGCAATGTCGAAGGCATTGATTGGGAAAGCTTCAGCGATCGCATTGCATCAAAGTCCGATCTTCCTTCGGCGGAGACCGACGAAATTTGCTATTTGCAATATTCCAGCGGCTCGACACGTTTCCCGCATGGCGTTGCGGTTACGCATAATGCCCTGCTGAACAATCTGTCGGCGCATTCGCATGGCATGGAAGTGACCGAAAATGACCGCTGCGTGTCATGGTTGCCCTGGTATCATGATATGGGCCTTGTTGGTTGTTTCCTGTCGCCGGTCGCCAACCAAGTTTCGACGGATTACATGAAAACTGAAGATTTCGCGCGTCGCCCGTTGGCGTGGCTTGATGTTATTAGCGCCGCGGATGGCACGGTCATCAGCTACTCGCCGACATTTGGCTATGACATTTGCGCGCGGCGGGTTTCCAGCCAAACGCATGTGAGCGACCGCTTTAACCTCGCAAAATGGCGCCTTGCGGGCAATGGTGCCGATATGATCCGTCCCGACGTCATGCAGGCTTTTGTCGATGCATTCGGCGATGCGGGTTTCAAGGCATCCTCTTTCCTTCCAAGCTATGGCTTGGCTGAAACAACCTTGGCGGTGTCCATCATGCCACCGGGCGAAGGTATTCAAGTTGAGCTTGTCGAAGAGACGGAGCTAACGGGCCATCCCGGTGCGCCGGATCGCCCAATCCGTTATCGTGCAATCGTTAACTGCGGCCGCGCTGTAAAAGACATGACCATTGAAATCCGCGACGAAAACCGCAAGCCGCTTGCCGATAAGACGATCGGTAAAGTGTGGTGCACAGGGCCTTCGTTGATGAAAGAATATTTCCGCGACCAGGAATCGACCGACGCTTGTCTGGTCGATGGTTGGCTGGATACGGGCGACATGGGCTATCTGTCGAACGGCTACATTTATATTGTGGGCCGCGCCAAAGACATGATCATCATCAATGGCAAAAACCATTGGCCACAGGATATTGAATGGGCGGTTGAACAACTGCCCGGATTTAAAGCTGGCGATATCGCTGCTTTTTCCGTGACGACGCCGGGCGGTGAGGAAACGCCCGCTGTGCTGGTCCAGTGCCGTACCACTGACGAAGCCGAGCGGGCAAAGCTGCGTGAGCAGATCCGCGACAAGGTTCGGTCGGTAACAGGTATGAACTGTGTCATCGAATTGGTTCCACCGCGCACATTGCCGCGGACCAGCTCAGGCAAAATGAGCCGGGCGAAAGCGCGCAATTTGTATCTGTCCGGTGAAATTCAGCCCTACGCAATCGCGGCTTAATCGCCTGCATATATCGAAAGTGATTTCAGTATAGCTGCGTCGGTCGACGGCCTCGAATTGTGTAAAGGACCACAGCGTCACGTGGCTTGCGACGCCTTAAAGAAGTTCGAGCACCTTTTCTTGGGGCCTGCATAGCCGAACGCCTTTATTGGTTTCCACGAATGGCCTTTCGACGAGGATTGGGTGTTCAACCATATAGTCCAATATGCGATCGGCAGAAGCGCCATCGATCAAACCTAATTCTTCAGCGGGTGAACCACGGGTGCGTAGCGCCTCGCGTGGTGTGAGGCCTGCATCCTTAAACAGTTGTTCAAGCTTCGCACGGGTGAAGGGTTGCTTACGATATTCGATAATCTCGACCGTCACGCCCGACGTTTCTTGAAGGATGGCGAGCGTCTTGCGCGACGTCCCGCAATCGGGGTTATGCCAGATTGTTGCGTTCATGATTATGGTCGTCCCTGATAATGCCATTTGCGTCACAATGTACCTAAATCGGTGACCCGCAAAAGCAAACGCGCTTTTTCCCATTTTTAAATTGCATATGATAACGATTCGCAATAGGGGCGGGCAACAGAATTGCGAGTCATTTGCAATAACCATAAAAAGGCCGAAAATGCTTCGTCTCTCCTCTTCCGTTTTCGCCTTTGTTTCTTTGGCAATAAGTGCGCCTTATGCGTTCGCCGAAGACGTGGCATTTGATGACGGGGCATTTGATGACAGCCGGACCATCATTGTGACAGGTGTCAGCGACGGGTACCTTGCGTCCAATTCCATCACGGCCACAAAAACCGACACGCCGCTGATCGATATTCCGCAGACCATCAATGTTGTGACCCGTGAACAGTTGGATGATCAGGCGCATCACTCGCTGGCGGATATATTGCGCTATGTTCCGGGAACCACCGTGGGCCAAGGCGAGGGCAATCGCGACCAAATCACCCTGCGCGGGCAAAACACAACGGCTGACTTTTTCCTCGATGGCGTGCGCGACGATGTTCAATATTATCGCGGACTATACAATGTTGAGCGGGTCGAAATTCTGAAGGGCCCTTATGCGCTGATCTTTGGCCGTGGCGGCGGTGGCGGCATCATCAACCGGGTTCAGAAGGCTCCGTTGAGTGACGATTTCATTTACGCAGGACAAGCCAGCGTCAACAGTTTCGGGGCCTACGACTTCTCGGCTGATTTTAACGCTCCGTTAAGTGCATCCACTGCTGTGCGTATTAACGCGGTGTACGAAAGCCTGGACAGCCATCGCGATTTTGTTGGCGGCGAACGCTATGCTTGGAACCCCTATGTCGCGTTCAGGCTAAACGAATTTTGGAAGCTGGGCCTTTCGTATGAATATGTAAATGACGACCGCACGACGGATCGGGGTATCCCGTCGGTCGCGACGGGTGCGGGTCAACCCAATCGTCCCCTTGCCCGCGTCCGCGACCAGTTTTTCGGCGTCCCCAGTGCCAATCGCACACGACTTGAGGCGCACATTGCCAAGCTGCGGCTAGACGGTCAGTTGGCATCAAACCTCAATTTCAGCGGCACCATGCTCTATGGCGATTACGATAAAATCTATCTGAACGTCTTTGCAAATGGCGCGGCGACGGCACAAAATGGGACGGTTGCTCTTGCGGCCTATAGTGACCCCACCCAACGCGAAAATTTCATCGCCCAAGCAAATGTGGTCTGGGACGTCGAAACGGGCGCGCTTGCGCACAAAATTCTCGTTGGCGCCGAATATGGCGACCAGCAATCGGCCAACAGTCGGCTCAATGGAACGCTTTCAAATGCGACATTGGGCCTTTCGAACCCGGTTTTCCCAACAGTAGCTTTCAACACATTGGCACGTGACAGCGTTTCTGATGTGAAGTTCTTCTCTGCTTATGTGCAGGACCAGATTAGCTTTGGCGAAGATATCGATGTTGTCGCAGGGCTTCGGTACGACAGTTTTGATATCAATGGTGCAGATTTGCTACCGGCAATCGACCGGCCTTTTGCACGTAAGGATGAAAAGATAAGCCCGCGTCTTGGGCTGATTTTCAAACCGCAGGAAAGCATGTCGCTTTACGGCAGTTATAGCCAATCATTCCTGCCGCGGTCGGGTGATCAGTTTCTGGCGCTGACGGTGACACAGCAAAACCTGGCTCCTGAGAAATTCACCAACTTTGAAGTCGGTGCCAAATGGGATGTCCAGCGAAATTTAAACCTGACCCTTGCAGTGTTTCAGCTTGATCGCAGCAATGCAACGACGCCGGACCCCGCCAATCCGCTTTCCAGCATCAATATCGGCAAAACGCGGACCCAAGGGATTGAGCTGGCTGCGACAGG